>JADFVK010000178.1 GCA_015222495.1 Pseudomonadota bacterium | reverse complement strand
TCACCGGGATTTTTTTCCAGCTCTATAACCAAAGTCTGTAAAATCTCTTCCCTGCGATGACCTTTTTTCTTTTTAGGTTTTGTCTCATTTATAGTATTCATTTATTTTCCTCAGAACAATCCCCAAAAATTAAAGTACCTATACCTTCATCAGTAAATAGCTCCAGCATCACCGCATGCTCAACTCGACCATCAATAATATGTGCCGAACAAACATCATTTTGTACGGCTTCAAGAGCACAGCGTATTTTTGGTAACATTCCTCCAAAAATAGTACCATCCGCAATTAATTCATCAACTCTATCAGTAGTTAAACCCGTAAGTAGTTTTTCATTCTTATCTAACAAACCTTCTGTATTCGTCAATAATATTAATTTTTCTGCTTTAAGTTTTTCAGCAATTTTTCCTGCCACTAAATCAGCATTAATATTATAGGACTCTCCATTATCACCCAAACCGATTGGAGCAATAACGGGTATAAAATCACCATGAATCAACATATCAACAATGGATATATTAATATGACTGACCTCACCCACATGCCCTATATCAATAATTTCAGGTGCCTTCATTTCTTCTGTCTGATGGCTAAATTTCATTTTCTTAGCACTAATTAATGCACCATCCTTACCCGTTAAACCCACTGCTTTTGCACCATGGGAATTTAGTAAAGCAACAATTTCCTTATTGACCTGCCCACCTAAAACCATTTCTACCACATCCATTGTTTCTTTATCTGTAACACGCATCCCACCAATAAATTCACTTTGTTTACCTACTCGCTTTAATAAGTTTCCAATTTGTGGACCACCACCATGTACTATCACTGGATTTAAACCAACTAATTTCAACAATACAATATCGCGAGCAAAGCTGTTTTTTAGAGTTTCCTCAGTCATAGCATTACCACCATATTTCACAACAATAGTACGCCCTTGAAACTTTCTTATATAGGGCAATGCCTCAGTTAGCACATGCGCAATTGTCATTGCAGAGCTGGTTTTAATACTCATAATTCCTCAATATTATTAATCTAATGTTCTAAATATACTAAGCCTTGTGATAGTGACTTTTACGCAAATAATGTCTAAAGTCCTAACCACTAGGATAAGTGCTTCAATGAAATTAAAATTTCTGAAGCACTAATCGCTGGGATAATGACTTTTACGGAAATAAATTCCCTAAAGTCCTAAAAAGGTAATTCTAAGTCAGGTGATGCCAATAAAATTGCAGCTTTAAATGCATTCGCAATTCTCTGTAAAGCAACTTCATTATCTGCTTCAAATCTAATACTTAAATTTTTAGATGTATTAGAGACTCTGACAACACCCCAACCATCAGGGTATTCAACACGAACGCCATCAATAGTTATTACTTCCCCATCTGTAAAATTTTTCTTATCCAAACTCACTTTTTTAATGATTGCAGCAGCATCTTTATTTTCTATAAGAATCTCAGGAGTATTGATTGAATTAGGAAGATCAGAAAAAACAGGTGCAGACTTTCTTAAATCAATAGAAAGTATTTCTAATATTCTAGCAGCTGCATAAATTGCATCATCAAAAGCATACCAACGTTCTTTTATAAATATATGCCCACTCATTTCTCCACCTAGTAGAGCACCTGTCTCTTCCAGTTTATTCTGCATATATGAATACCCGCTTCTACACAAAATAGCCTGACCTCCTAGACTTTTAGTAAAATCAGCAAAGTTTTTTGTTGATTTAATATCATAAAGTATTTTCGCATCCTTATTTCGAGAAATAATATCTTTTGCTAATAACATCAATACTCTATCTGCTAATATAATCTGACCATCCGAAGCCACCACACCAATTCTATCATCATCAAATAAAAATCCAATATCAGCTTTTTCTGCTACTACTTTGTGGCTAAGCTCCTTCATATTCTCTGGACTATTTGAAATAAAAGTACGGGAAGATGCATCACTACCTTGAGCTTTTTCTACAACAAAAACATTACAATTCAAATGATTAAATAATATCGTAACAAACTTAGCAGTTAAGGCATTAGTTGTATCAACAACTATTTTTAGTGGTCGTATTAGAACAATATCCTCTGAAATTTGCTTAATATATTCCTCTATAATATTTAAATCAGACTTTTCACCAATACTTTCTTTACTTTTCTCTATGTCCTCATCATTGGCATCTTTCTCACTTAATATAAATTTTTGTCTAATTGAATCTAAATCATTACCACTATAGGCGTGACCTGCAAGCATAATTTTAATACCATTATAATCATCAGGATTATGCCCCGCTGTAATCATCACGCCATTTCCATTAGATTTCTTTATAGCTGCATAATATAAAGTGGCTGTATTTACAACCATACCTAAGTCAAGAACATCAATCCCCTCTTTTAACATATTATCAATAACAGCTTTTATTAATTGAGGACTACTCATCCTTGCATCACAAGCAATAGAAATTTTATTTTGCTTTTTAGATTTCATTTCCATAGCAATTATTCGTGATATTTTCCTCAAAGTTTTAGTATTAATATAATCCCCGACAATACCCCGTATATCATATGCTCCAAAAATATTATCTGCGATATTCAGCATTTCCTCTGATACTTTTGGAATAAACGTATCTTCTGTTTTAGTATTTGTAAGTTTGCTTAAAAAACTATCATCACTCTTTGTCTTAGTACGCTCAGAGACTAGTACAACAGGATTTAATACACGAGATTTTTTTATCATAAAAACAAATAAAATAATAGATAATAAAATTGCTATTATAGAAAAAACAAATAACATTATTGCGGTTGAAAATATTTCTATGGGGATACTATTTTTTTGTTCGTCACTCCAGTATTTAAATTTCCATGGTGTATTTTTTAATTGTTTAATAGCCATTATAGGCAATGTACTTAGTGATTTATTGCCTTTTTTTGCTAGAACAAAATTAGCATTTCCGTGTTGTTGAATAATTTCAAAATAGCTACCTTTAGCATCAAAATTTGTCACCAGGTTATTCATAAAATCTGTAGATAAACGTGCTATCAGGTAAGCAATCGTCTTTTCATTATTCATCACCTTGTGAATCAATAACAGTTTTTTCCCTTCTGAATTACCCTTATAAAGCTCAATCATTGTAAAGTTAGCTGTTGCTGTATTTTTTATTCCTTTTAATTCATTTAAAAGGAATAAAAATGTATAACCCATGCCAGGATCATCAATAATATCATCATCATTATAATCCGCAGGAACTAACTCGATGGAAACAGAATCCTTAAGCAAGGATTGAAGATCTTTTCTCAAGCTTTCTAATTCACTAGAAGATTCAAAAGGTATAGATTTTATATTATTAAGGCGTGTGATAAAATTCTGTGTTTTATTTTTAATACTCTGACTTGCCTGTTGCATTAATTTATTGAGTTCTTTATTATCAAGCAAATTAAGTTGTTGTTGATATTTTTGTTCAATACCTATTTTAGATATATATGATAAATAAAATAAACCTAAACCCAATACTAAAAACATAATACCAGTGATGCTGTAACGTAATAAATTTCTCTTTTCAGATTTTATATCTGTTATCTTTTTTTTATCCGCTGTCAGTTCTTTCTTTTTATGGCTATCTTCAACCTCAAAAATAGAACGTATTTTTTCTTTCGTTTCCTTATGTTCTTTAGTGCCTTCAATATTTTTAATATCAGGGGAATTATTTACATCTTTAAGTTCTATCATAAAATTATCTTTTTAGTGGCTACCTGTATGACCAAAACCACCTTCACCGCGCTGACTCTGATCGAATGATTCAACAATATTGAAGTTTGCCTGTATAACAGGCACAAAAACTAATTGTGCAACTCGCTCACCCGGCTTAATAATAAAACTTGTATTTCCCCGGTTCCAACATGATACAAAAAGTTGTCCCTGATAATCTGAATCAATTAAGCCTACTAAGTTTCCTAGCACAATCCCATGCTTATGACCCAGTCCTGAGCGTGGTAAAATAACAGCCGCCATATTATTATCTGCAATATGAATAGCAAGTCCCGTTGGAATCAACAAAGTCTCACCAGGCAAAAGTTCAGTATCCTCATCCAGAATAGCTCTTAAATCCATTCCAGCCGAGCCGTGAGTGGCATATTCCGGTAATGGGTATTCTTTGCCTACTCTCTCATCTAAAATTTTTATATCGACATCATTCATAATATTTTAACTATCCTTAAAATTAAAAGAGATTTCTTTGATTAATTGTCTGGCCAAATTTTTTTTACTGGAAAAAGGTAGTATTTTTTCTTGCAGATCATTTTCCTTAAACCAATATAAAGACAACTCATTATCATCCTTTTCAAAACCCTTATCATCACCAACCTGGTTAGCAACTATCATATCCAGGTTTTTACGTTTAAGTTTATCAATAGCATAGCTTTTCATCTGATTAGTTTCTGCTGCAAAGCCCACACAAAAAGGTTTATTTTCTATACTTGATACCGCAGATAATATATCCAGGTTTTTTACAAATTCAATATTTAGTCTGTCATTTGTTTTTTTTATTTTTTCATGATTCTTAGTGATGGGTCGATAATCTGCCACAGCAGCTGTAGCAATAAATATATCAGCCTGTTCAACTAAACTAAATACTTTTTTATGCATCTTCTGTGCACTACGAACCTGATGAATTTCAACGCCCTGAGGAACTTCAATATGAACAGGACCGCTCACTAAAATAACTCGAGCACCTGAGTCTAATGCTGCCCGTGCAATCGCATAACCCATTTTACCACTACTTCGATTACTGATATAACGTACCGGGTCAATATCTTCAATAGTTGGCCCTGCGGTAATTAGAACTGTTTTACCTTTTAATACAACAGATTGCTGATTATCTTCGCACCAGCAGTCAAGACAAGATTCCAGTATAGTCTGAGGCTCTTCCATTCTACCAAAGCCAGTATCACCACAGGCCTGTTCACCCTGTGCTGGTCCACAAAGGAAAACAGAGCTTTGCGCTGAAAGTTTTTTTATATTTTTTTGAGTTGTCGGGTGATGCCACATTTTCTGATTCATGGCAGGTGCAATTAATAGTGGTGCTCGGGTGGCTAAACAAAGTGTAGTCAGCAGATTATCTGCCATGCCGTAACTAATTTTAGCTATGGTATTAGCAGTTGCCGGTGCAATAATAATTTGATCTGCCCATTGTGCTAATTCAATATGCCCCATCCCAGCTTCTGCATCCTGATCAAATAATTCACTACGAACTACATTTCCTGATAGAGCCTGAAAAGTCAAAGGAGTGACAAATTCCTTAGCTGATTCAGTCATTACAACACGAACCTCCGCTCCCTGCTTTATCAGTAATCTAAGCAATATAGCTGATTTGTAAACGGCAATACCACCAGTGACTGCTAAAATAATCTTTTTATTGTTCAAGGTTGACATAGTGCTATTCTAACGATTAGTGGGTACTTACTGCAATATATTATTACAACTATTTTTAGTCTATTTGAAAAGAATTTACCCCTTTGTAAGAAAATCCCTTCATGCCCATGATCAAAATTGTTTTATGATAGTCTTCAAATCATCAAAAAGGAGCATGGAATGCCGATTATAGACTGGCCGGAAGCCGAACGACCTAGAGAAAAATTATTACAGAGAGGAGCTGATGCTCTGACTGATGCAGAGCTATTAGCTATTTTTTTGCGTACTGGAACAAAAGGTTTATCCGCAATTGATCTTGCCTATAAAATATTAAATGAATTTTCTTCACTGAGAAATCTTTTTAATGCAAATCTTGATGAGTTTACTAAAATAAAGGGGGTTGGCCCTGCGAAATATGTTCAATTACAAGCTGTTTTAGAAATGTCTTCCCGTCACCTCAAAGAAACAATTGAAAAGCAAAGTGCAATTACCAGTCCTCATGATACCCGTCAATTTTTGAAAAGCCAGCTTCGAGACCGCTCTTACGAGGTTTTTGCTGCCATATTTCTGGATAATAGACACCAGGTGATAAAATTTGAAGAATTATTCCGTGGTACGATTGACGGTGCATCAGTTTATCCCAGAGAAGTCGTCAAAAAAGCACTGGAATATAATGCAGCGGCTATGATTGTGGCACATAATCATCCTTCCGGTATTGCAGAACCTAGTCATGCTGATGAACAAATTACTCAGAGATTGAATAAAGCATTAGCATTGGTCGATATCCGTTTATTAGATCATCTGGTCATTGGAGAAGGTGAAGTTATTTCACTGGCAGAGCGTGGAATTTTATGATCCCAGGAACTTCTCAAATGCTTTGGGGTCTTTTTTAAATAATTGAATACAAGACTGACAAATACAGTATTTACCTTGTTTTTCTTTGGGTAAAATAGAGATAAGTTCTGTGGGAACACTGGTATTATTACACCAACATGATGTGGCTGAGCTTGCCATGCACCGATTGTTTTTTCCACAGAATGGACAAGCTTTCGCATTTGTTTTAATTAGCTCAGCCATTAAAAATATCGTTCTAAGGTTATTTGCAAATGATCATCCTGACCAATAGGATTGAGTTTATGTTCGCTAAAAAACCTAAGATCTAATAGCAGTTTCCAATTTTCTCCTATACGTCGATTGGCTTCAATTTGAAAACTGCGTAAGTCGCTATAATCCAGATACTGCATCCAGCCAGCCAGAATTTCTGTACTTTGAGCATCATTAAAGCCCAGACGAAGGCCGAACATCATATCATTTTGAAATTGGTTTATGCCCCTATCACCTCGTTCATCCCATGAATATTCTGCAATGATGCCTAAATCACTGGATGAGTCCATGATGCCATTGATGGTGTATTCAAATCCTCCACTCACTGCTGCAAAATCATCAAATTCATCTTTGCGTTTAATGGCTTCAAGTTTCCATAACCAGCCATCAAAAGTGGCCTGAAAATCAACACTAAATTGATTAATTTGATCATAATAAGGGATTAGTTTTGGCACTCCGTGAGAATTTATTTTGAGTTTATAATGCGGATCTCTATCGGTACCCTGAAAATATGACAGGCCAATGTCATAATCACCCATGCTATGACTCCAGCGTAAGGCAAAATCAACATGTTTTTCTGCAGCGGAGGATTCATATTCGGCATGATCCGTATCAACAGCAAGAAAACCTCTTAAACGCCCTTCTTCTCCCGGGAATGTTCTTTCCCTGAAACCGGGTAGAATAAATAAATCAACAATACCCCAATCTCTGATAAGGCTTAGGTTTATCATGGGCTGGCCTAATTTAGGTTCTCCATTTATATCATCTACCTGATCATCCTGATTAATAATATCGACCAGATGATTAGATTCATTGACGCCCCAAAATACTTTTCCAATGCCTGTTCTGAGCTCCCAGTCATCTCCAGCATGCAGCCACATTAACTCTCTTATATCAAAATGACTGCGTTCATTATCATGCTGATCAATACGAGCATAGGGTTTAAATAGCAGACTATCCTGAGCATTATTCCAGTCATGATAAAATTCTAATTCTGATAAGACAGATGCATATTGTTGATGTTGACTTTTGTACAAGGGGGCATGTTGGAACAACATAGTGGAGACACCCACTTTGCCATTAAATTCAAAAGCATTACTCAGGGACGGTAATATAATGAGCAATGCCATAATTCGACATAACTGTAAAAACATTTAACGTATGCGTTTCAGGGTGTTTTTATTAAAATCTTTATCTGATAGACCAATAGAAAATTGATAATTCTTCCAGTCCAAATCAGTACTCTTTCCAGTTTGATGATTAATCATTTTGTATTGATCAGCACGCCAGAATTTATTTTTATATTGTTGATAGTTTGAAAAAGTTAGAGTTTTTAACAGACTTTTTTTACGATCATAGTACTCTGCCTTATAAACTCGGTATTCCTGCTGATCAATCCAACTGATAATTTTAGTGTAGCCACTATGTTTGTAGAGAGGTGTATTTTCAACCTTAAAGCATTTGTGCTGGGGGCTCTTATCAACACTAAACTTGTCCACTGTCTTATTTGCAGGTGAAGATTTTTGCAAAACAACATCGGGCAAGTTTATTGGCTGAGGGCTCTTATCACCACAGTTTTCATCAGCTAAGTACTTATAAGAATATTTCTCTATTTCAAAAGAGCTTAAATCTTCATAAGCAAATTCACTGCCCATAAAGGGACCTGATTTATTTTTTGAACTAATACGTTTGACACGTTTTAATGCTGGTAAATAAAGCCATTGGTCATCATTACCTAGAGGGTGAGAAAAGCTTAAGAATGCCGTTCCTTTTACATCCAAAGGACGATCAAAAATGGTTAATCCCTTATCTCCATCATCTATAACTTCAAGACTTTTGATGCGAATTTCACGTATACTTTTCTGACCACTTTTATTACGTAAAGTCATAATCATTTCAGCAGAGCTATCTCCCCAACCCTGATCATGGATCTTTCTCTGTGTGGCAATTTCCATGCCCTTATCTTCAGCTTCTCCCGCTAAGATAAAAACTGGAGTACAAAGTAGTATTATAAATATTAATATTGTTATTGCTTTCATCATTAAGACTCCTTATCTAATAACATCAATAGTGGAGGTAAAAATATAAAGTCCACAATTAATGCAATGACGATAGTAACTGAAGTTAACAAACCCATATCTGCATTAATTCTAAAACTGGACTGAGCTAAAATTATAAAGCCGATGGTTAAAACTAAAGTCGTAATCCAAAGTGCTCTTCCTACACTGGAAAAAGCATAAGCTACAGCTTCAATAGAGTTTAATTGCCTATCTCTTCTTGCATGTAAGTACTTACTTAAAAAATGTACCGTGTCATCGACAATAATACCCAGAGTCATTCCTGCAACTACTGAAAGAGCTAAGCCAACTTGCCCTACAAATATTCCCCACAGACCAAATGCCACACCAGCTGGAATTAAATTTGGTAATAGACTGATTAAGCCAAAGCGAACGGATTTGAGAGCAAAACCTAATAGTCCAGAAATAAGAACTAAAGCGACTGTCGTTCCAGTTAACATACTCATTATATTACGTTGTCCGATATGGGCAAACATGAGGTTGGGACTGGCAATATCAAGTTGGTAATCATGTCCATTTTTGGCAAACCACTCATAAGAGCGTTGTTCAATTTTTTGTAATTGTTTGGATGTAATATTTTTAAAAGTAACCATAAGTCTTAAACTGGATTTATCAACATTGAGCTGATTGTTTAAATCCAGGCCATAAGGTAAAGACATTTCATAAAGCAATAAGTATTGTGCAGATAAGTCTCGAGCTTGCGGAAGAGTATAGAAGGTTTTATCATCACCATGCATATTTTTATTGAGTTTTTTTAATGTATCCGTCAGGCTGAGAACATGATCCGTTTCTTTCTGTTCACGCATCCAATTGGAAAATTTTTCAGTAACTGCTATAAATTCAGGCTTATTAATACCGCTAGGCTCACCACTTTTTATAGAAAAAAAGATATTGGTTAAACCATGAATATTTTCCTGCATGAAATCAGTAGATTTTCTAAATTCGAGTGACTGATCAAAATACTCAACAAAATTATCATTAAGCTCATTTTTGGGAACAAAAATAACCAGTGAGATAATAACCAGACTGCTTAAGGGTAATAAAAGTTTACGATATTTAATCACAAAAGAACTAATAGTATCCATATAGTCCTTATGTGATTCATGTTGTTGTTTCACTTTAATGGGAAGCAGGCTGAGTAATGCCGGGAATAAGGTAATAGATAATAAAAAAGCTATCATTACGCCAGTAGCTACCATATTACCTAAATCTCTAAAAGGTGGTGCTTCAGAAAAATTTAGGCTTAAGAAGCCGATTGCAGTGGTAATACTAGTGAGAAATATAGGCTGAAAATTAATTCTCAAACTGGTTAAAATAGCTTCACGCTTTTTCATTCCACGGCGCATTTCATAAAACTGGGAACTTAAAATATGTACGCAATCTGCAACAGCCAGAGTCATTACCATAGTGGGTGTAATAGCTGAAGGGCCGGTTAAAAAGAAACCTGACCAGCCTGCTAATCCCATTGCACCTATTATAGATCCAAAAATGACAAATATTGTCGCAATAATACCTGAAACTGTTTTGAGCAATATAAACATAAGGAGAATAATCGCTAGAAACATGAGAGGAACCAGATTTTTAAAATCTTTTATAGATGACTCTGCAAAACTATTATTCATCATCACAATACCTGATAAGTAGATATCAACATCAGGATATTTGGCATTATATTTGGTTTTTAATTGGCGTATAAAGTGAACCACTTCCGGGACTTCTTTAGTGGGATCAATACCGGGCAGCTGCACTGTAGTACTTAAAATAGTGACATGAGCCTGCTTGGATATCAGCCTACCTGATAATTGCGGATCATTAATGGCAATTTTTTTTATCTGTTGTAATTTTTCAGTGCTTTTTTCATCTTCTTCTGATAGTAAATCTCCCACTATCATATCATCATCAATCGCATAGGTATGCTGAAAGTTTGTTATAGAATCCACACGGTTTGAATAGGGTGTTTGCCATAAATCATGAGTAACTTCCAGGACCATCTGCATCACTTGTGGAGTAAAAATCTGAGCATTTTTTGGAGCAATGACGAAATCAATATTATCAGTTTTATTATAGGTTTTCTGCATTTCGTTGAAGGCAAGTAATTGCGGGTTACCGGTACCGAAAAAAACACGGTAATCACTTTTAAATACTAATTTTGTAACACCAAAACCCGCTACAGCCAGTAAAAGCAGGCTAAATAAAATGACTATAATAGGTTTGTCTATGACAAATTTAAACCATTTTTCTTTCACAACAATTTCTTCATAAAGGCGTCTCAGATATTCTTCTGCAACAATGTAAACTTGTAGTAGAATCATCTCCTAATTGGACAAGGTTTCGTCTTAAACCTATACTATACAGAAAAGATATCCAAACAGATATTATTTAGAAAATTTATACCCTGCCTTTGTTTTATAGGCTAGCAAGGAAAACTATGGGAAGTGAATTATTAATTGAAGTGGAACAGTTATCGCGTCACTTTTCCTCTAGTCAGAGCTCAGATAGTCTAGGTTATACTACGGCAGTAGACGATATTAGTTTTAATCTTAAACGTGGTGAAATTCTGGGATTTCTCGGACCTAATGGTGCAGGAAAGTCGACTACAATGAAAATGCTGACAGGAAATCTGTCACCTAGTCATGGCTCCATTAAAATTGCCGGTATTGATTTAATGGATAATCCAATTGAAGCCAAAGCAATGATTGGCTATTTACCAGATACCCCGCCACTTTACAAAGAATTGAGTGTAGATGAATATCTAAGCTATTGTGCACGCCTGAATAGAATTACAAAACCTAAACTACAACAGGCTATTAATACCACCAAGGAGCGTTGCGGCCTGGTGGATTATGGTAAGCGCATTATTAACAATCTATCTAAGGGATATCAGCAACGGGTGGGTATTGCACAGGCAATTATTCATGCTCCGGATATAGTGATTCTGGATGAGCCTACAGTGGGGCTTGATCCTATTCAAATGATAGCCATTAGAAAATTGATAAAAGAATTAGGTGAAAGCCATAGTGTGATGTTATCCAGTCATATTTTGCCTGAAATTCAAATGGTTTGTGATAATGTACAGATTATTAATCAAGGGCGCTTAGTATTTAATGCATCGATTGAGCAGCTTAATCAACAAATGCAAACCTACTCCATACGTATGAGTTGTCAAAAGCCCATTGATCTACAGTTGATTAGTGATTTGGCAGAGGTTGAATCTGTGCATTTAGTTGATAATAACGATAATAGTATTATGGTGAATTGCTCTCAGTCTGATACCACACAAGAACAGGATCCCTTTATTCGTTTGTCACAACAGTTAATTGCAATTGCAGAACAAGATCAATTAGGGCTTTATGAAATTTACCCTAAAAAACAATCTTTAGAGGATGTATTTATGTCCTTGACTCTAGATAATTCAGTGGAACAGGTAGGAGGAAATACTCATTGATTAAGTTGATTGCTATACGTGAATTTAAAAGCTTATTTTTATCTCCCCTTGCATGGGCGATTTTAACTGTCACACAAATTATTCTGTGTTATCAATTTCTCAGTCAACTGGAAAGTTACATGAAGGTACAGTCTAAACTTTCCACCCTGGAAAACTCACCAGGTATTACTGACTTAGTGGTGAGTCCATTATTATCCGGTGCGGCTATTATCCTATTGCTGATTGTACCCCTGCTTACTATGCGCTTGATTAGTGAGGAGCAAAAAAATCAGACGATAACTTTGCTCTTTAGTGCACCAATTTCTATGAGTCAGATTATTCTGGGAAAATATTTTGGCGTATTAGGTTTTTTAATTATTTTATTAATAATGATTGCATTAATGCCCCTGTCTTTGCTGTTTGGTACAGCGATTGATTTAGGACAATTAGCAGCTGCATTAATGGGCTTGTTTCTGGTGTTGGCTTCTTTTGCAGCAGCAGGTGTCTATATGTCAACACTGACCAGACACCCCGCAATAGCAGCAGTGAGCAACTTTGGTTTATTATTTTTTTTATGGATTATTAATTTTGCGGGAATGAGTACTGGATCCTCTGCTAATGCTCAAAATACTATCAGCCTATCTTATTTTTCTTTATTAAATCATTTTGAACCCTTATTACGAGGTGTTTTTTCCACTACCGATATTATTTATTATCTGCTATTTATTGCTCTTTTTTTAGTGCTGAGTGTTCGTCGTTTAGAACATCTGAGGCTACCACATTAATTATGAAGATTAATACTGGCTCAACACAGAGTTTAAAGTGGCATAATCGCATTTTTATATTATTGCTGTTAATTATAGTGGGCTTGCTGGCCTTTTTAAGTACACGTTATGTTTATATTAGTGACTGGACTATTAATGGACAAAACTCCCTGAATCCAGTGAGCCTGAAACTATTGAAAACGTTACATGATACTGTAGAAATTACTTCCTATACGAATAAAAAGGCGGTGAAGAAGTCTATACAGGAATTAATTACTCGTTATCAAAGAGTAAAAAGTGATATTTCTCTGAGCTTTATTGATCCTAATCTTAATCCTGAAAAAACTCGTGAACTACAATTGTCTATTGATGGGGAAATGATTATTTCTTATCAGGGAAGAAAGGAGCATTTAAGAGAACTTTCAGAGCAAATGCTGACTAATTCCTTATATCGTTTAATGAGAGTCAAACAAAGACAAATTATTTTTATTGAAGGGCATGGGGAGCGCAGCCCTGATAAGCAGGCTAATTTTGATTTATCTGATTTTAGTCGCCATCTGAAGAAACAGGGTATCTTAATTGGTACATTAAATCTGGCTAAGACTCTGCATATTCCAGAGAATACATCGGTGCTTGTTATTGCCGGGCCACAGGCAAATTTTTTACCCGCTGAAGTTAATTTACTACTTGAATATGTAAAAAAAGGCGGTAATCTTCTTTGGTTAGGCGATCCATTAAAAATAGATAAAGAAGATCCTATGCAGGGTCTATTAGCATTGTCAGAGCATTTGGGAATTGAGTTTTTAGAGGGTATTATTGTTGATCCCAGTACTCTTGACTATGATATTCAAAATCCTGATTATGCGATAGTGACAGACTATCCACCTCATGCAATCAATAATGATTTTTCAACATTAACATTATTTCCTCAGGCCACAGGTATTGAACGTTTACCTGCATACCTGGAAGAGACAGAAAAAACAGAAGATAAGAATTCAGCAGAACAAGTCTTTACCATGACTGCATTATTAACGACAGTGGAAAGAAGCTGGGTTGAAACTTCAGCGCTTAAAAAAAGCGTACAATTTGATGAAAAAGAGGATATTGCAGGTCCAATTACTC
The DNA here is from genome assembly GCA_015222495.1 of Pseudomonadota bacterium. GTDB lineage: Bacteria > Pseudomonadota > Gammaproteobacteria > GRL18 > GRL18 > GRL18. The sequence goes on along the minus strand of JADFVK010000178.1, from coordinate 10,567 downwards.
TTGCCATGTTATTAACCAGAGAATTTAATGGAGAGAGCTTATCATCAGAGGGTACTTCAACAATAAAAAAACAGCAGCGCATTATTGTTATTGGGGATGGTGATTTCTTATCGAATACTTTCCTTGGTAATGGTGGTAATTTGACTTTAGGGCTGAATATTTTTAACTGGCTGAGCTATGATGAACAATTTTTAGAAATTCCCAGACAGTTAAGAAATGATATTATTTTAGATATTTCAACTTCTAAGCTATCATTGCTGGGAGCATTCTTTCTTTTTGTTCTACCCGCAATTTTGATTATTAGTGGTAGTTTTATCTGGCTGAAAAGGCGGCATCGTTAATGTCAAAACCAGCCCAAACTAATTTAATATTATTTCTTATTTGTATAGTGCTCTTTGCAATTGCATGGTTCAAACCAGGCTTGCATAAAGAAACTATAAAATATTTTACCAGTTTAGAAATAGATGAAATTTATTCTATAGAAATTCAGCGTGAAGGTTTAGAAAACATAAAGCTTATAAAAAAAGATAAAATCTGGTTTCTGTTGGAACCAGAACAAACTGCCGCCAATATATTAAGAATTAATACTATTATCGCTCTTGCGAAAAAACGTAGTTATGCACAATTTCAGGTTTCGGATAAGGAACTTGAGCCTTATGGACTCAACGCCCCAAAAGTATCTGTCAAACTTAATGAAACAGATTTTGTCATTGGTGGGAAGCATCCAGTGAAAGCACTTCGTTATGCTATGAAAATTGATAAAAATTCACAATCTGCAAATCAGACAATTCATCTCATTGAAGATAAGGTGTATTACCAATTAAGATCGAGACTGGATACATTTATAAAAAAATCACCCTAAATAGGCAAATATAAAGGTATTTAGCATGTTTCTAGGTTTAAATATATAAATAAAGTTTATTTTATTTAAAAAATAAGCTAAACTATTTTTATAACATATAAACAAATATTAAAGATAAACAAGAGCTTTCACTTTAAACGTAATATTTTACATTAGAAATACTTAGTTTAGGGCAGTAGAGTCAGATCAATAATCATGATCTATTAATAAAAAGGTATACAAATGAAAACCTCAATAAAATCTATCATAACAGGTCTTATATTTTCCACATTTATTCTAGTTTCAGCCAATAGTTTTTCTTATGACTCATATTATGATGGGACAGGTCAAGCTACGGATGGCGAGATGATGGTTGATTTATTTATAGCAAGACCATTAGGGTTGGTAGGCAGTGTTTTAGGGCTTGCCACTCATGGTGTTGGCCTATTATTCAGTGTTCCTGGGGAAAACTTCAGCGAAACTGGAGAAGTACTAGTTGAAGCCCCTTTAAATTATACCTTCAATCGTCCATTAGGTCATTTTGAAGATTATTAAGTATCGCACTTAATTCAATACTAAATATCTTAATATAAATGCCGGAATTACCTGAAGTTGAAACAACTTTACGTGGTATTTCTGAGCATATTCTAAATTCACCTATCACTAAAGTCACTATTCGCAATTCAAGCTTACGCTGGCCTGTTCCTAAAGAGATTATAGAACATGTCACTCATCAGAAAATCATTTCAACTCAACGTCGTGCAAAATATCTTTTATTAAAAACCCCAAAGGGTACGATTATTATTCATCTTGGTATGTCTGGCAGCCTAAGAATTCTTCCCCCCCAAACCCCCTATGAAAAACATGATCATGTAGAGTTTTGTTTTGCCAATGGTAATGCTCTGAGATTAAAAGATCCACGGCGTTTCGGGGCTGTTTTATGGACTGGAGATGCTATTCATAAACATCCATTATTTAGGCACTTAGGTGTTGAGCCCTTAACAGAAGACTTTACTGCAGATCTTTTATATAACTTATCCAGAAATAGAAAAGTTGCCATAAAACAATTTATTATGGATAGTAAAGTTGTGGTAGGTGTGGGTAATATCTATGCCAATGAAGCTCTTTTTGCCAGTGGTATCAATCCTAAACGAGCAGCAGGGAAAATAAGTTTACAGCGTTATGTTAAACTTTGTACACAAATAAAAAGAATTCTTAAATTAGCCATTTTACAGGGTGGTACAACTTTAAAAGATTTTGTGGGTGGCACAGGAAAGCCCGGATATTTTAAACAGGAACTACTGGTTTATGGCCGTAAGGGTGAGCCTTGTTCTGTATGTCAGAATACTCTTAAAGAAATTAGACAGGGGCAACGCAGCACAGTATATTGTACGCATTGTCAGAATTAACATATAAGTAGGTAGAGTTAAATGCATGATGAAGTAAAAGAATATTATGGCAAGGTTTTACAATCTTCTGAAGACTTAAAAACTGATGCCTGTTGTACGACAGAAGAAATGCCTGATCATTTAAAGCAGGCGATGAGCAAGATACATACTGAAGTGGCCTCACGTTATTATGGCTGTGGTCTGGTGCGTCCGCAGCAATTGCAGGGAATGCGCATATTAGACTTAGGCTGTGGCTCCGGACGAGACTGTTATGTTCTCTCACAACTGGTGGGAGAAGATGGTTTTGTTATGGGGGTGGATATGACAGATGAGCAATTGGATATTGCCAATGCCTATATTGATTATCATACAGAGGCATTTGACTATAAAAAGCCCAATATTGCTTTTAAAAAGGGTTATATTGAACGGCTGGATGAATTGAATTTAGAAGATAATAGTTTTGATATTATCGTTTCTAATTGTGTGATAAATCTCTCTCCGGATAAAGAATCGGTACTAAAAGAAGCCTATCGTGTGCTTAAACCGGGAGGTGAATTGTATTTCTCAGATGTTTATAGTGATCGACGCGTACCTGCAGAACTGGTCAAAGATCCTGTCTTATATGGTGAATGTTTAAGTGGTGCTCTGTATTGGAATGATTTTCAAAATTTAGCTAAAAAATGTGGTTTTCTTGATCCAAGATTAGTTGAAGATCGTCCTCTAGGAATTGAAAATAAACAAGTTGAAGCTTTGATAGGCCATATTAATTTCTATTCTGCAACTTATCGTTTATTTAAGTTGGATGATTTGGAGGCTGCCTGTGAAGATTATGGACAATCCGTGGTTTATAAGGGAAGCATTGCACATCATCCGCAGTTTTTTAACTTAGATAAACACCATGCTATTGAGAGAGGACGTCATTTCTCGGTTTGTGGTAACACCTGGCAAATGCTTAAAGAAAGCCGTTTTTGTGAACATTTTGAATTTTATGGTGATATGAATAAACATTTTGGAATCTTTCCCGGTTGTGGTAGTGATATTCCATTTACTAAATCTATTTCGTCAGATGATTCCTCTGTAGGAGGAGGCTGCTGTTAACATGATTAAAAATTATAAAGATTTTTACTCTTATGATGGATAAAACCTTCTTCATTTTGTTTCTCTTTATTAAAATAATAAAGAGAAACAACTAGTGATAAAACAAATATAATCATAATACTTTTCATAGTATTTATGATACTGAATTTAATCAGCAGTTTTTGTATCATCATCTAATTTAATTTTTAAGTCCATTAGATTGGCATTGGCAACAAAGTGCAGTACTACGCCACAGCTTATAAAAAAGACCACACTGGCAAGGGCACTGGCAAAAATTGGTGATTCAGAACCATAATTATTCCACCAGTAAACACTAAATCCAGCCGTTGCTATTGCCATTAAATAACATGAAACAGCAAAGAAGAAAGATATTTTTTGACCAATTTTTCTATTTTTCATAAGTATCCATTACTTGTTTAGCAGCTTTATGCCACTTTTTTAATGATGTCACGTTCGCAAAAAATTGTTTTTGCAAAGTTCATATTATCCGGGAAAGTCTGGGCGATAATCCAGACTTGAGTGAGATCCTGACTTAATTGTGGTAATTCCTGTAGTGATTTTTCAGTTCTTTCCTCATCAAAGAAAGCAAATGGTTCATCTAAAATCAGAAACTGACGACTATGCACCTTACGTCGGACCATTTCCTGAGAAAGTGCCAGACGCACTGCCAGCATAATCTGACGTTGTGTACCACTGGAGATTTCATCTAACTCCATAAAGTCATATTTATTGTTTGAAAATATTTTTACAGTAAGATCATCATCAATTTGTAAGCGTTCATATCTATTCTCTGTAAAGAGAGGTAACGTCTGACTGACATGATCACGTAAGGTTTGATTAAAACAGGTTGAGAGATGTTGAGTTGCACCAATGAGTAACTCAGATGAATGTTTTCTGGTCTTATTTTGAGAGACAATATCATCAATCTGTGCCTGATATTGGATTAATTTTTTATCTAGTTCATGTAATTGCTTAATACGCTCACGTTCAATCACCAGGGCACTGGAAAGTTTTATAATCTGATCAGTTTGATCTCTTTGCTGTTGTCTTAAAAATGTTAAATCATCTTGTGTACAATTTGTGAGCTCATCTTCTGTGATGGGGGCTATGGTTAATTGATTCATTTGTTTCATACGTATTTCATCAGCATCTATTGCTCTTGAATCATCCAATGCATGCATTTTTTCAGCAAGATCGATACCGATTTCATCCAGATGCTTAGCCTTTTGATTATGGCGAATAATAGGTAGCCATAATAATAAATAGAACACCAAAGAAGTAATACTAATATACAATAAAAAGGGATAATAGATCCTTGTAAACTGAGGAAAATTAGCTTGTAAAAGACCTGCCACTTCACCATGAATAGCTTTTTCAGGCATCATGACCAAACTGATCCATAAAATTAAACTGATCACACTAATGATAAATAAAACAAAGCGTGCAAAAGAACCATGTTCTTTTTTGTTTTGCGAACGCCTGAGCTTAATAGATGTATCTTTATAATCTTTAACATTTTCCTGATAAGCATCCAGGCTGCTATCTGTTTGATCCTTGGTTTGTGAAATGGTGGTATGTTGTAAGTTCAAGGCATCCAGATGTTGATCATCAATATCCAGTTCCTCAACCTCTGTCTCTAATGTCTGTATTTGTAGTCTAATATCATTGCATGACTGCTCATCATCATTTATTTCCTGATGTATAAGCTGATTACAATGCTCCAGAGTAGAGATTCCTGCCATACTTTTAAGTGTATAACTATGAGGATGAGGCGTAGTAATTTCTCTTTGTGCCAGATAGAAGGATTCAATAAATTCTTCAAATTTTATAGCGGTTATTTTATACAGTGCCTCTTCAACCTCCTTAATACCCCTGGCAATAGGCTTGGATATATCATTAACATTATATAATTTGGCAGAATGATTGCCGGCAAAGTCCAGCATGCGCGTAATTGCCCATTGTTCATCCCCAGGACTAGAATCACTAGCATCAGCTGAAGTGAGTTGTTTTCGGGTAAAATTGATAGTGACACTACATTCGCTAGCTCCCCAGCGAATAATTTTTTTTAGTTTTTTATCATCAATAGAAAACGTACGACCGAATAAGGCAAAGCAAATTGTTTCGCCAATGGTGCTTTTACCTGATTCATTAAAACCACTAATGGCAATAACACCATCTTCAGGGAGATCATTTAGTTCTAATTGTTCAAATTTAAGGACATTTTTTGCATGAATACTGTTAATTATCATATCCAGCCATCTTCTTTAAGGAGGTTTAATTTTTCCAGAGCCAGATCTTTTGCCTGTTCAAAGTCGGCTTCAATAAAATCCGTATCTGAATTCATCTGACGTTCTTTTTCTTTATCACAGAAGTTAGTAAACTCTTCAATAGTAGACCAGCTCTCAGCCATATTAAGTGGCTTTGTTTTTATACTCTCTAGCATATTGAATTTCTCCTTAAAATTTGCATAGCCGTATTGTAAGTACAAACTTAATTTAACTTATGCTCATGACCGGCGTCTTTTAATTTCTGTAAATAATCTTTCCACATGGCTTCATGGTTTTTACCATAATCATAGAATAAGTCCCAGGAAAAAATACCGCTATCATGGCCATCAGTAAAGGTGATTTTAATGGCATAATTACCCACGGGTTCCATGGATTCAATATTCACATTTTCCTTACCGATTTGCAATGTTTCTTCACCAGGTGCATGACCTCTTACTTCAGCAGAAGGGGAATGAACACGTAAAAATTCACTGCTAAAATGAAAACGTGAGCCTTCATCAAAAGCGACTTCAAGCTCATGTGATTTTTTATGAAAGTTAATTTCTGTGGGCGTTGGTGTGGACATAATATAACCTCAAATAGATTGTAATTACTACTAACTAGTGTCCATTCCGCCCCCCCAATAGTACTTCCTTCGGGAGTAAATAGCTCTTGATCTTACTTCCCCCTTTTTCAAAGGGGGACTGAGGGGGTTTAATTTGTTGATTTCTCAACCCCCTCAATCCCCCTTCTAAAGAAGGGGGAAGCTAAGAGCAAAAATAGCTGTTTACGGACGTCCACCAACTACAATAATTGTTAAAAGCTTTGTTTATAAAATATAACGTGATAAATCTTCATCAACGGCTAATTCACCTAATTGATCATCTACATACTGACCATCAATGGTCAGGCTTTCTCCGCTTTTATCGGATGCTTCAAAAGAGGTCGACTCAAGTAGCCGCTCCATAATTGTATGCAGACGTCGTGCACCGATATTTTCGGTGGACTCATTGACAGTAAAAGCAACTTCAGCAATTCTCTCAATGGCACTTTTTTCAAATGTTAACGTGAGTTCTTCTGTTGCCATTAAAGCAATATATTGTTCTGTTAGAGATGCATCAGGCTCAACCAGGATACGACTAAAGTCCTTTACATCAAGGGCATTAAGTTCCACTCGAATGGGTAAGCGTCCCTGTAATTCAGGAATAAGATCTGAAGGCTTAGATAAGTGAAAAGCGCCTGAACAGATAAATAAAATATGATCTGTTTTTATCATTCCATGTTTGGTTGATACGGTGCTTCCTTCTACCAGTGGAAGCAGATCACGCTGTACGCCTTCTCTGGAAACTTCAGGGCCGCGACCTTGACTACGTGTGGCAATTTTGTCAATTTCATCTAGAAAAACAATACCATGCTGTTCAACATTAGTTACTGACTGATGTTTGATATCATCTTCATTGAGTAACTTTCCTGCTTCTTCTTCTGTCAGCACCTTCATAGCATCTTTAACATTCATTTTACGCTGTTTGGTTTTACCGCCGCCTAAATTCTGAAACATACCCTGCAACTGGTTGGTCATTTCTTCCATCCCAGGTGGTGCCATAATTTCTACACCAACAGCAGCTGCTTGTACCTCAATTTCAACCTCTTTATCATCTAACTTGCCTTCACGCAGCATTTTGCGAAACTTTTGCCGTGTGGTGTTTTCAGTAGAAGAAGAGTCTTGTTCCCAATCATCAGAAATATCAGGCTTGCCTCTGGCAGGTGGTAATAAAATATCCAGAATACGCTCTTCTGCAGCATCTAATGCTCGATTCTGCACCTTCTCTATTGCCTGTTCACGAGTCATTTTGATGGAAACATCCAGAAGATCGCGGATAATAGACTCAACATCACGACCAACATAACCTACTTCAGTAAATTTTGTGGCTTCAATTTTAATAAAGGGTGCATTGGCTAAACGGGCTAATCGTCTGGCAATTTCCGTTTTGCCTACACCAGTGGGACCAATCATAAGAATATTTTTGGGAGTAATTTCACTACTTAAAGGTTCTTCTACCTGGCTCCTGCGCCAGCGATTTCTTAAAGCAATAGCCACTGCTCTTTTTGCATCAGCCTGACCAATAATGTGCTTATCCAGTTCCTGAACAATTTCTCTGGGTGTCATCTGGGACATTGGATATTTAAACTCCTGTTTATACGTTATGCAAAATATGTTTTGTTATCAAGAACGATATTTTATTCAGAATCTTCTTGTGCTTCATCTAAATCTAAAACTTCAATAGTATGGTTATAATTGGTATAAATACAGATATCACCAGCAATGGTTAAACCTTTTTTAACAATTTCCTGAGCACTTAAATCAGTATTATCCAATAAAGCTCTTGCTGCAGATTGGGCATAGGGACCACCAGAACCAATCGCTATCAGTCCTTCTTCAGGTTCAATCACATCGCCATTACCGGTAATAATTAAGGATGCGGTTTCATCAGCTACGGCTAATAGAGCTTCTAATTTTCTTAATGATTGCTCGGTACGCCAATCTTTGGCAAGCTCCACAGCAGAACGGACTAATTGTCCGCGATGTTTTTCCAGCTTTGTTTCAAAACGTTCAAAGAGGGTGAATGCATCGGCTGTACCACCTGCAAAACCAGCAATGACTTTGCCGTGAAATAAACGGCGCACTTTACGTGCATTGCCTTTCATTATGGTATTGCCCAGAGAAACCTGACCATCACCACCAATAACAACCTGATTACCACGGCGTACTGAAAGGATTGTCGTACCTCTATATTGTTCCAATGTCATTCATCCTAATTGTTCTATGAATACTGAGAAATAAGGCTTATTCTTGTAAAATCAAGCTTTAAGCAGGGAAAACATCTTTTTCCGGGCTGAACTAATTTTTAGATTTTATCATCTGCCGAGCTACATTGATGGCATAGTGCAGACTACCTGTGCTGGCCTTGCCGGTGGCAGCCAAATCCAGAGCTGTACCATGATCAACAGAAGTTCTAATAATGGGCAAGCCCAGAGTAACATTAACAGCTTGCCCAAAGCCTTGATACTTTAATACCGGTAAGCCCTGATCATGGTACATGGCGAGTACTGCATCAGCCTGTGATAAATTCTTTTTATTAAATAAGGTATCTGCTGGTAATGGTCCGGTTAAATTAAGACCTTGCTTTTTTAACTGTTCAATAACAGGGATAATGGTATCTAATTCTTCTCTGCCCAGATGTCCATCTTCACCTGCATGGGGGTTAAGGCCACAGATAAGAATGTGGGGACTTTCAATAGAGAATTTTGTAATGAGATCATTATTGAGAATATGAATTACTTGCTCAAGGCTTTCTTTAGTAATGGCTTGGGAAACATCTTTTAGGGGTAAATGTGTAGTAGCCAGAGCAACACGCATTTCCTCAGTGGCCAGCATCATTACTACTTTTTCTGTTGCTGTTTGTTGTGCCAGATATTCAGTATGCCCGGTAAACGGGACCCCTGATTGATTGATAATACCCTTATGAATCGGGCCGGTTATCAGGGCATCAAAATTACCATTTAGACATCCTTGTATTGCCTGATCGAGGGTTTTTAAAATATAATCGGCATTATGAACATTTAATTGTCCGGCAATGGCAGGTTGGGCTAATGAAACAGCTTGATAAAAGACTTGTCCTTTACCAGAAGCTTGTTTGATAGTTTTATCATAAGGGATCAGCTCAATAGATTGACCCAATTGTGTGGCTCTATCTTGAAGCATTGCAGGATCTGTGATTAAGACTAATTGAAAGTCATGTTCCTGTTGGGCATAGTCAATACAAAGATCAGGGCCAATGCCTGCAGGTTCTCCCGGTGTAACGACAAGTGTTTGCAATTTAATTGTTATTCAGACGAATTTCAACAAAGGCTTCATCACGAATACGGTGATAAAATAGTTCTTTTTCTTCTGCAACTTTGCGTTTTTTCAAAGCTGCACGAGCTTTCTCTCGTATGAGTTCATCAGCATCATCATGTGTACGACGCCCCAGGACTTCAATAATATGATAACCAAAGCTGCTGCGAACTAATTCACTGATATCGCCAATTTGTAAGTTATTGACAGCTTCATCAAACTCCGGAACCATAGTACCTGGTTTAAACCAGCCCAGGTCACCACCCTTAGTAGCAGAGGATGCATCTTCTGAATAAGCTTTCGCCATAGTAGCAAAGTCTTCACCATTAATAATACGAGTACGGATATTATTCAAACGACGTTTAACACGACTCTGATCTTCGATAATAGTAGGCTTAAGTAAAATATGACGTGCATTGGTTTGTGTCACAATATGTGTTCTGCCGCCTTTTTTATCAACAATAGTAATAATGTGAAAGCCACTGGCACTGCGAATGGGTTCTGATATTTCACCTTTTTTCATGGTACTGACAGCATCAGTAAAAATACTGGGGATTTCCCCGCCCTTAAGCCAGCCTAAGTCACCACCTTCTAAAGCTTTTTGTCCATCGGACATAGATAATGCCATCTGGCTAAAGTTCTGACCTTCACGTAACTTCAGGATAATATCACTGGCTTTTTGCTGTGCTTGCTTGATAACTTTAGGTGATGAGGCTTCTGGTACAGCAATCAAGATATGCTTAATATGAAAGTCTTGATCAATACCGCCTTGTTTATTGATATTAAATAAAAAGTTATCCACTTCCTGATCGGTGATGTTAATTTTATTGACTACATTTCTTTGTATGAGACGCTGCAATAATATTTGTTTTTTTATTTCATCACGAAAAGTCTGAAAATTTATGCCATCCTGAGCTAATTTAGCTCTAAATTCACTGATAGAGAGATTGTTTTTGGCTGCAATACTATTAATAGCAAGGTTTAAGGTCGTATCATCGACTTTAATACCGGTACGATTGGCCATATCAATTTGAACTCTTTCCAGAACCATTCGATCCAGAACTTGTTTACTTAATAC
>JADFVK010000177.1 GCA_015222495.1 Pseudomonadota bacterium | reverse complement strand
TATTAATTCTTTCTATTTATGCGCCCATACTGATTTGGTTAGCGGGTAGTATTATGCTACTAAACTTTCTTTGGCTGTGGAAAGATTTACTATATAGTTTTGTTTTATTTAAAAAAATCACTAAACAGATAGTTGATTATCCTATAAATGAAATTTCTTAACTAAACAGAGTATTTTATATAAAAGTTCTTATTGAATTTCTATTATATTAGGCATATTCTATATAGCATTGCTTTCACATAATAAAAACTAAAGGTTCATCTCTTATCATGTTAAAAAGAGTTATAAGTCCACTATTATTTTTAGTCTTTGCCTGGTTTATTGTGACCAGTAGTGATGCCAAGATTATTATTGCCGGTATTGCTGTTTTTCTTATTGGTATGCACTATATGGAAAATGGTTTTAAGCTCTTTAGTGGTGGAGCCCTTGAAACTATTCTTGAAAAATTTACCAGTACTACGCCTAAAGCCATTGGTACGGGCTTTCTTGCCACTGCGGTAGTGCAAAGCTCCTCTTTAGTTTCCGTTATTGTTATTTCCTTTCTTTCTGCTGAATTAATCAGTTTAACTTCAGCAGTTGGTGTCGTCTTTGGTTCTAATATTGGTACTACAGCCACAGCTTGGCTGGTTTCTGCCTTCGGTTTAAAAATAAAAATAGCACATTATGCCTTACCCATGCTGATCTTTGGCGTTATTATGGGATTTTCCAGAGCTAATGTTTATAAAGGCCTGGGGAGTATTTTAATTGGCTTAGGTTTCATCTTTCTCGGCATTGCCTATATGAAGGAAGGTTTTGAAACCATGAAAGAGGGCTTAGATTTAGCTGAGTATGCTATGGAAGGCTATTTGGGTGTCTTTGTCTACATACTCTTTGGTGCAATAGCAACTGTTGTTATTCAGTCCAGTAGTGCCACTATGGCTATTATTATCACGGCATTATCCACGGGACAGATCGATTATATTAATGCCTTGTCTTTGGCCATTGGTGCCAATGTAGGTACTACTGTGACTGCTGTTTTAGGAGCAATAGCCTCCAATAAAAATGGTAAACGACTGGCTGTAGCACACTTTGTTTTTAATATCATTACTGGTATTACTGCGGTTGCATTAATATATCAATTAAAAGATCTGGTGGATATTCTGGCACCGATGTTAGGAATTGCTGAAACCGATGATGCAATGAAATTAGCACTATTTCATACCATATTTAATGTGCTGGGTGTTGTCATTGTTGCTCCTTTCGTGAAACCCTTAGTGCGATTCCTGGAAACCTTGTTTAGAGATAAACATATGGGGCGTGGTCAGCCAAAATATTTAACTGCGGAAGTAATGGAAATACCTGCATCTGCTCTGGAAGCTTTGAGAAAAGAAACCATTCACCTCTATGATAAATCTTTGGAAGCAATCGTTCATGCAATGAACTTGCATCGTGATAAGATATATTCCGATACTGACATTGAGGTAGTTATTGAAAAATCTACCGACAAAATTGAAATTAATATTGATAAGGTTTATCAGGAAGATCTGAAGAATCTTTATAGTGCGATTATCAAATACTCCTCAATGTCACAAAGTCACCTGGATGAGGAGGGTAATCGAAGAGTTTACGAACTGAGGCTTACAGCTAGAAATATTATTGAAATGGTGAAGGATGTCAGAGAGCTGCAAAAAAATCTGAATCATTATAAAAAAATTAAACATAATCATATGATCAATGAATATAACAAATTACGTGCTGAACTCATTACAAACTTACGTGAAATTCAGATTATTCGTGAATTTGATGGTGAAGAATCTGAGATATTAACTCAGATAGAGATCCTTAAAGAGAAGTCACTTGATAATGAGCGAATTATTAATAAAGATATTGATTCCTTGATTAGAGATAATATTATTGAACCGAAAATGGCATCTTCTCTAATTAATGATGTAGGTTTTACACATAGTATTTGTAAAAAATTACTGAATTCAGCGGTCACACTATGGATTAAAGATTTTCAAATCCAGGAATTAGGGGATGAATATGAAGATTAAAGATTTAATGGAAAATATAGATGACTTCTTTGACTTGTCTAAGAAAAAACAAAAGAATAAAAGAGATAAGCTTAAAAAAATGATAAAGTCTCTTGAAGATAAGAAAGAAGATTTAAAACAAGTAATCAGAAAAGAAGCAAATAGAGATAAAAAAAGTAAAATTTGTTATAACCTGTGTAAAGAATTTAAAGCCGTTAATAAATTACTAAAAAAAGCAAAAAAACGTAATAGTTAACAATTGGATTTTTATGACATGTCAGAACACAATATAACACTTAGCTGGACTAAACAAACAGAGTCCTTTGCATATAAGGATTATAATCGGGATCATCAATGGGACTTTGGTGAAGGCCTGGTAGTGAATGCTTCATCAGCCCCTCAATTTCTAGGTACACCGGAATATGCTGATCCGGAGCGGGCTTTCGCCGCTGCTCTTTCCAGTTGTCATATGTTGTTTTTTATTGCAATTTGTTCAAAAAAACGTTTAGTGGTACGAGACTATATTGATCATGCGACTGCTATTTTGGAGCCTGATGAAGAAGGTGACCTGATTATCAGTAAAGTGTTTCTAAGACCTGAAGTAATATTTGCGGAAGGGGTTGATGTGAGCCAGGAGGAAGTTAATAAGATTCATCATATTTCTCATGATAAATGTTTTTTGGCTAAATCGGTGAAATCAGAAGTGATTATTGAGCCGGTCTGGAATTGATATTTATAGTTTTTCTTTAGCTTTTTTTCTACGTGCACGTCGCTCTTGAATATGCCTGATAATATGTAATCTCCATAGTAAGCGAATGGTGATATATGCGATTGATGCAGATACCACACCTGCAATAAAACAGCCGAGTAAAAAAGGCTGCCAGATACAGTCAATTTGTGCGATAAACCAGTCTATATCCATTTGGTAATCTGTTTCTAAAATCTCCTGTCCCAGGACTAAAGCTCCCAGCTTATAAGAACCATAAAAAATTGGCGGAATAGTGATGGGGTTACTAATCCAGACCAATGAAACAGATATGGGTAAATTAACCTGAACTAAAATGGCCAATGCAGCTGCAATAATCATCTGTGAGGGTAGGGGAATAAAAGCACAGAAAACACCTATAGCAAATGCACCTGATACTGAGCGGCGATTAAAATGCCATAGGTTTCCATTATGTAGAACGTTACCAAAAAACTGTAAATGCTTATGATCCCTGATCTTCTTGTGATCAGGCATATATTTTTTTATCAGTCTTTTTGGCATAATATACCAAACCTCTTAAATTCCCCTTTGTTCTGACTTAGAGCAGTATAGGAGGGGAGGTTATTCAAATACAATCAGGAACTTCTAAAATTATGCGGACAAGGATTGTCGCTTTTTTAATGGGTAATATGGCCTTACTTTATTGGCCGTATCTTCCTGATAAATCGTTTACTCTCAGCTGTTTTTTCAGTCTATTGCTTATAATGGCTTTATTATACAAAGTCCGTCAAAAAATTGTTAGCATCTCACCTGTTTTTTATCATTTTTTACTATTATTTGTTAGTTTTTCTTGCGGCGCAATCTATACTTCATTGTATCTCAATTTTAATATGCCCTCTCTTGATCTGAGACAAATAGAAGGAAAGACTATTCAGGTCATTGGAACAGTGGATTCAATTCCATATCAGACAAATACTAAACAAGGTTTTAATTTTTATATAAAGGGGATTAAGAAACCTGATCATATCAAGGAAGAAGGATGGGATTACACTTTTAATGGGAAAGTTAAACTGTCCTGGTATGAACCCAGGGGTAAAAGAAAGCAAATAAGCAATGATATAGGGACTACTCAGACCAAAAATAAGAAACTGGCCATAGGTCAGGTGTGGCAGCTTGATATTCGCCTGAAAAAGCCCAGTGGTTTAATGAATCCAGGGGGCTTCGACTACGAAAAATGGTTGTATCAAAACCGGATCCTAGCTACCGGTTATGTGAGAGTTGCTCAGCAGCTAAGTCAGATTGATCAGGAAATATCAGTTTTCTCATCATTTTATAATCAGTTAAGAATGATGAGACAAGCACTATCGGACAAAATAGATGAATCTCTTGTTGATTATCCTTATAAGGGCTTAATAAAGGCATTGTCCATAGGCTACCGGCATGATATGAGTACTGAACAATGGAAATTGTTTTTGCAAACAGGTACTAATCATCTGGTGGCTATTTCAGGACTACATATTGGATTAATGTCATCTATAATCTGGCTATTAGTGAATGTGCTCTGGAAATCCAGTGCGAAATTAAATATGAAAATTCCAGCCTATTATATCGCTTCAGTATTTGCCTTATTAGCTGCTGTTATCTATGCAGCCCTGGCTGGTTTTGCTATTCCTACTCAAAGAGCACTTATCATGCTTTCTGTTGTTTTTGTTGCCTTGATGCTACGGCGGGAAATATCATCAACGTATATTCTGCTGCTTGCATTGCTGACTGTTCTCATTATCGATCCCTTGAG
>JADFVK010000024.1 GCA_015222495.1 Pseudomonadota bacterium | reverse complement strand
TGAAAGGGTGCGGTAAGAGCGCACCGCGTTAATGGTAACATTAACGGCATGGTAAACCCCACCTGGAGCAAGACCAAATAGGGAAACAATAGGTGTGGCCCACATCGTTTCCGGGTAGGTTGCTTGAGATAGATGGCGACATCTATCCTAGATGAATGACTGTTTTTGACAGAACCCGGCTTATATGGCTAACTCTTCTTATTCAAACTGCTAGGAAAAATCCAGATGGCTTGTATCAGGTATTGCTACTGGCTCAGGTTTTTTTTCTATTCCTTCCAGACTGCCTTGCTGTGCTTCGGACATAGATAAGTCAGAAATATCCGGTAGCTCTGCTGGAATAACTTCTTCAGCAAATTCTTCCAGTGAACCGCTTAAAGCTTCAGACATTGTCAGTGATGAAGTATCAGGTAATTCCTGTGCTATGACTTGCTGTGCAAACTCTTCCAGAGAACCACTAAGGGCTTCAGACATGGATAGTTCAGAAATGTCAGGTAATTCTGCAGGGGTGACTTCTGGTGTGAATTCTTGTAATGAACCACTTAATGCTTCCGACATACTAAGGTGGCTGATATCCCCAATTTTAACAGCTTCTATATCTTTTTCAGAGCTGAGAGCTGGTGCATTTTCCGGAGCTAATTGTAAGCCTTGGCTGATTTCAGGTGAGTGAATAATTTCTGTTTCAGTAACAGCTGCTACGTCAGAGCTTGAAATAAAGGTGTTATTGGTTTTTTCTGGCTCTGCTGTTGAATCAACAGGTGTGGGAATAGGTTGATTATAATTAACCAGGGCAGAAAGACCTGCACTGAGCCCACCGGATGATGTATTTGAGTTTTGTACTGGTGGTGTTTCCTGATGTTTTATTATGGGTTCTTGTATTTGACTAATTGTTTCTACGGGGCTGGTAGTACTTTGAAGCGGAACTTGTTGAATAACAGCTCCTGCCTTATTTAAAATACTAAGGTATTTTTTACTGCTTTCTTCATCGAGATTTTTTTTGATAACAATCGGTTTGCCGGAGAAGAGTTGTGCCGTTTTATCAGCATCAGCTTTGAATAATCTGGATATATTACTTTTAACTTCTTCCAGAGAAGTGCCATCAATGATTTTACCCTGAAAAATTAAATTATATAAAGCCATGCTATAGTCACACCAATATAAAAATAAGGATGGTATAACTATAGCATAAGCTTCAGGCTATATAAATTTATTTAGGATTATAGATTAGAGCTGATAAAGTCCCAATTAACCAGGTTCCAGTATGCGGCGACATAAGCAGGACGGGCATTACGATAATCAACATAATATGCATGTTCCCATACATCACAGGTCATTAATGGAGTCAGACCATCAGTTAAAGGGCAGCCGGCATTGGATGTTTTTACAATTTCCAGAGCTCCGGAACTATTTTTAACTAACCATGTCCAACCAGAGCCAAAGTTGGTGATACAGGCAGCACTGAAATCTTCTTTAAATTTGTCAAAAGATCCAAATGTGCTATTGATAGCATCAGCTAAGGCACCACTTGGCTCGCCACCACCATTAGGACTTAGGCAATTCCAGTAAAAAGTGTGGTTCCATACCTGAGCTGCATTATTAAAAATACCCCCTTCAGATTTTTGAATAATTGTCTCTAAAGACATTGCTTCGTAATCTGTACCGGCAATAAGGTTGTTCAGGTTAACAACATAAGTATTATGATGCTTGCCATAGTGAAACTCTAATGTCTCTTCAGAAATGTGTGGTGTTAATGCATCTTTTGCATAAGGTAGAGCTGGTAGTTCAAAAGCCATTTTAATACTCCATATTGTTTTTTTGTATTGTGTGTTTTTGTTGTAGCTGATTATAATCCCTTTTTTTAAGTAATACCAGACTAAATTGCTTGGTTATTAAATTAAGGTTTTTTGAGTAGATCTGGCTTATTAGTGATAAAATACCTGTAGATTGTTTGTAATAGTAAATAATATCGTGGAATGAGAATATAATAATGAAAGGAAAAATAATGTTTGTACAGGCTTATACGAAGACCCTAGTGCTGATTTTTATTAGTGTAACACTGCAGGCCTGTAGTACGGTTCGTGATGCCACTGATTGGGTACCTGGTGTTGATAGCAATGAGGAAGTTCAGGCAGAAGAAAGCAAAGAAATAAAACAGAAACAGGATAAGGTTTATCAGGATAAAATGGTCTTTGAAAAAAAGATGACTGGTCCTGTTGCTGAGAATGATGCAGTGATTAGTGTCAGTATTAGTCAGAAATTTGTTAATGAAGCTATAATCAAGCGTGAAGATATTGGTATTGAAGTTAATGCTGGAGTGGTGACTCTGACTGGTAGTGTGGATGCAGAAAATAGTGCTGTAAAAGCAATTGCCATCGCTAAAAATACCAGAGGTGTATCAATGGTTATTTCCAAGCTGGTGGTTATTAAGTTGAGAGTTAAATAAAGGCAACTAAGTTATTCATATCATATAGGAAATCAATATATTATGTGTGGTATTTGCGGTGATTATCGTTTTGATGGGACTAAGCCTGAGCTTGATAGCATAAAAAAAATGTTACAAAAGCTCGAACGGCGTGGCCCAGATAATGAAGGGATCTTTCATGAAGGGCCTGTTATTTTAGGTCATCGACGTTTATCTATTATTGATTTATCCGAACGTTCTAACCAACCAATAGTAGATAATAAATTACAATTGGCTTTGGTTTTTAATGGCACTATTTATAATTATCCTGAATTACGCAAAGAGTTAATTCAGAAAGGTTATCAGTTTTTTTCTGAAGGTGATTCAGAAGTAATTCTCAAAGCCTATGCTGAATGGGGTGAACAATGTGTTGAACGTTTGCATGGTATGTTTGCCTTTGCCATTGTTGATTTAAGAGATTATAGTTTATTTATTGCCCGCGATCGTTTGGGCATCAAGCCGCTTTATTATAGTCTGGATGATAAACGCTTTGCCTTTGCCTCGAATATGCAGGCCTTGCTGGCTAGTGGACATATAGATAAATCCATTAATCCTATTGGTTTGCATAATCAATTAACACTTCATGCTGTTATCCCTGCTCCTAATACAATTTTATACGGTATAAAAAAACTAGCCCCGGGCACTTATATAAAAATTTCAGCCAATGGTGAAATGGATTGTCATCGTTATTGGCATTTAAAAGCGAATCGCGACCCGGCTAAGTCAAGCTGGACTGAAGCCGACTGGTCTGAAGCCATACATGACAGCCTTATGGAGGCGGTTAAGAAACGTATTACAGTGGCTGATGTACCTGTTGGTGTTTTACTATCAGGAGGTTTGGACTCCAGTTTATTAGTGGCCTTATTGGCTGAGGCTGGTGTTAAGGATTTACGTACTTTCTCTATCGGTTTTAATGATATAGGTGATGAACAGGGTAGTGAATTTGAATATAGTGATCAGATAGTAGAGCGTTATGGGACTCTGCATCATAAATATCTGATTCCAAATAGTGAAGTTCTGGAACGATTACCGGAAGCCATTTCACAAATGGCTGAACCGATGGTGGGGCAGGATGCAGTTGCTTTTTATTTGCTTTCGCAGCGAGTTTCTCAGGAAGTGAAAGTAGTACAAAGTGGTCAGGGTGCTGATGAAGTTTTTGCCGGTTATTTCTGGTATCCCCTTATGGATGAGGCATCAGGTAGTGAATTTAAACGTTTTGCTCCCTATTATTTTGATCGCTGTCATGATGAATATTTACAAACAGTAAAACCGGCTTATCATGCTAAAAATTATAGCCGTGATATGGTGACAAATTTATTAACGGCACCTTATGCTGATGATTTTCTGGATCAGGTCCTACGTATGGATACCACAACGCTCATTGTTGATGACCCGGTTAAACGTGTAGATAATATGACTATGGCATGGGGACTGGAAGCGCGTGTTCCTTTTCTGGACCATAAACTGGTAGAACTGGCTGCACAAATGCCTAATCATTATAAAATCGGGCACTTAGGTGGTAAGCATATTCTGAAAAAAATAGCACGGGGGAAAATTCCAGATGCGGTAATTGATCGCCCTAAGGGATATTTTCCTATGCCGGCATTAAAATATGTTCGAGGTGAGTTTCTGGATATGATGACTGATGTACTCAAATCACAAGCTTGTCGTGAGCGAGGGATTTTTGACATGGATTATATTCAGCGTTTATTAAAAAATCCGGAAGCAGAAGAAAATATGACTCGCTTAAAGGGCAGTAAGCTCTGGCATATGGCATTATTGGAAATGTGGCTGCAGGAACATATTGATCACTAGGAGCTTGTCCGAGAATAGAAATCCTACTGCAGAAAAGCTGATTTTGGCCACATTTTCCTATCATTTTCTTTAAATAGAACAACTATTCTCATAAAATGATAGGAAAATCTGACACAAAACAGCTTTCCTTCGCTACGGTGTCCATTCTCGGACAAGCTCCTAGGTTATTCCAATTATGGCTGGGTAGTCTTTAAGCTGCTGGATAAGTTTATTTGTTATCTCATCACTAGTGTTATTTTCTAATTCATCTAATTGTTGCTGGTATTCATCCAGTTTGATACTGGCATCTCCTTGAGGATTGGTGATTCTTTGTTTACGATATTGATCCCATTGTTCAATTTCAGATAATAGCAATGTGTCAGGATAGTTTCGACAGCGGTAACGAAATAGCATTTCAGAGAGTCGTTCATCTTCAAAATAAAAATCTAAATTCCCTAGTTCAGCTTCAGGTGTTTTCCTGATTTGAGTCATTTTTTCTTTATCAGAAGATGAAAAAAATCCTCCTGAGTATAAATCTTGGTCAGGATCATCTGAGCTGCTTGAAAAACTTTGTGTGAATGCTTGCTGTAGTTTTTCAGATAGGCTTTGATCGGTGGTTAATAGTTCCAAGTGCCTGGCACAAAGCTGCAAATTGATCTGCCAGGATTTGATATTATCTTCTGTTAGAGTATTGAGTGGCACAACAACAGGACATTTATTGATATGAATGGTTTTTAAGGGGAGACGTTGCTCGCCTTCGAGTAAATCTTCTGTTCGAGTAAAAATTAAATGCTTGATCTGTTCAACAGTCATTGAAAGCATTTCAGTTGGATCTGTATGTAACTCATAAACAATAATGGCATTTTTATTATTTTTATCGATGGCAATGGGAACAATAATACCCATGTGACCTTTTTTTGCGGGATACATGCCACTAATATGTACTAAGGGTGTTTGTTTTTGTAGGTTAAATAATTCCTGAACTTTATACTTAAAGCGGTGCTGGTAAATATACTGATAGAGTTTAGGTTGCTGTTTTTTTACCAGTTTGGCAACTTCGATAGTTGCAATGACATCTGATAGAGCATCATGGGCTGATTTATGAGCAATGTTATTGGCCTGACTTAATGCTTCTAATTTAAAACTGGTTTGTCCATCATCACGTTTTGGCCATTGAATACCATCGGGACGTAGTGCTTTAGTCAGCCTTACTAAGTCAATAATATCCCAGCGTGAATTGCCATTTTTCCATTCCCTGCTATAGGCATCATAGAAATTTCGATATAGGGTATAGCGAGTGAATTCATCATCAAAGCGGATATTATTATAACCAACGGTACAAGTGTTAGGCTGGCTTAATTCATCATGAATTAATTTAATAAATTCTGCTTCAGGAAGGCCTTTTTCCAGTGCCAGTTGTGGAGATATTCCAGTGACTAAACAGGCACCTGGCTGGGGTAAAAAGTCATTAGCCGGACGGCAGTATATAACCAGAGGTTTACCAATAACATTGAGATCTTCATCGGTACGTATACCGGCAAATTGCACGGGACGATCCAGTTTTGGATCAGTACCAAAGGTTTCATAGTCATGCCAGTAAAGAGTATTAGCATTTTTATTCTTTGGCAAAATAAAACTCCCTGAATTTAACTACGCTGGAGTATAACACTATTTATGGTTTATTTTCAGTTTCGTCTTGTTCTGCCAATGCTTCAGCCCAGGGATCCTCTTCAACTTCGGCCGCTGCTTGTTCTGCCAGGGCATCAGCCCAGGGATCATCATCGCCTTCTTCTGGCTGTTCAGACTCTATTTTGTCAGTTTGCTGATCTACTTCAACAGCAGCTTGTTCAGATAGTGCATCAGCCCAGGGATCCTCCTCCTCTTCTATGTCTGTTATTGCATCCAGATCAGCTTCTACATCTTCATTAAAACCTAAGTCGACAGTGGTACTAATATCTAAGGTTGCATCATCCTCTGGTTCCTGGTTTGGTTCTACTGCTTCAGGGGCCTCTATACTGCTAGAATCCTGTTCTTTTCTAAGACGTTTATCACGTAAATAAATTATGGCTTCTAATACTTTTTGAGAATTAGTATTAATATCCTGTCCGGTTTTCTTACCATGCTCTGTCATCAGCTCTGTAATGGTTTCCAGGGCTTCAAATAAATGTTCATTCAGTTCGGTATTTTTAAGTCTAAGTTCTGATAATTCTTTTAGTTGTTCATCATTAGACTCTGCTTGCTCTCGAGCAATACTGGTTGTATTGGCATTTTCTTCTGAGGTGTCTTTTATAGGTTCTGCTGGTGCGGTGTTAGCAGCTGTTCCACTTATTTTTAAGAATTCATTATCGACATTGGTGATATTTCTTGGATATTTTAATAAGCGAGCACTATCATGTTGTAAATAGAGGGATACAAATTCTTTAATTAAAGATTTTTCCTGTTCATATAATTTTTCTGCCTGTTCATCTGCATTATTGTTAAAACCAATTTCATCCAGCTGGGTTTTAAGATCTGTAATGCGTTTATCTTTGTTTTTTATAAAGTGACCAATCATTTCTCTGGCAGCATTAAAATCTTTACGTTTGGCTTTGCTGTTTAATATCAACATCACAATTAATATCAAAAAAAGTACAATACTTGCTTCAGCAGATAATATAAAAAGCTTTGGGATTAATGCTTCCATGTTATTCTAATTCTCCCGTTATATCTGCATAGGAAGCTTCTCGTCCTTGTTTCCATTTTCTATACCCAAACCATGCACTACCACCTAAAACAATATTAGCAATGAGGGTAATAATAATACCCATAAGCCAGCCGGAATCTTCTTCAGGCTCAATAGCTTCATCAATTTCAGCTGTGGCTTCTGCGACAGGAGCAGGTGCTTGCTGCTGTGGTGAAGAAATTGTTTTTTCAGGTATTTGTTCAGCTAATGGGCTTACTGGTGTTGTTGATGTTTCCACTTTTGGAATATTGAGTTGAATGGGGCTGGATATATAATCAATTGCTCGCCCATTGCGAGTTTTTCCCAATAAATGCACAATAACGTAGTAGTCTTTTTCAGGGTTGAGCTTATTAGTTTTATAAGTCCATTCTAAGATATTGGTATCTTTTTGTTTTAAGTTGATACTGTGGGTATTATCCAAATCTTCCAGTCTTTCAATGTTTGAATGGTTTGCTAAGGGTAATTTACCTGTGACTAATACAGCACTTAACTGCAGTCCTTTTGCCCTAATAAATTCTATATTTGGTGTAATAAGGATCTGGTGAAGGCTTTTATTATTTTTTTCTGTGCGCATAACACGATTATTAATCAAATCAATCTCATGAACCAGTAAAGAATAATTCACCTCACGTTGAAAAGTATTGCTTTTTGCTTGTAATACAAACTTATGCTTGCCAAGACTGAGACTTTGATTAATGCTAACGTTATAAACACCATCATTGGCTTCTTTGTCACCACGTAATCCATTGTCATGTAAAAACCAACGATTTTTATTAGGGTAGGTTTGTTTGGCACTCATAGAGGTAAACTGTAAAAAATTATCATCGGTAATTTTTTTATTATTATCAGTTAAAAATAGGGCAATATTTAAGGTTTCACCGGAAAATATATTATTAGGAATACGTCCAGTTTGTATTTGCAGATTGGTTACAACCATGACTCTATTATCAGGATCGGTTTGTGCATTGAGAGACCACTCTCCCACCTTAGGGCGTGTTATGGTAATTAAATCATAATTCCTTTCTGACTGCCATTTTACATAGTTGGGTTTATTGTTGCGTTGATAATTATTTTTATCCGGCTCTATAACCTCGGTAGGTTCGGCATCTTTAGCCTTAAATACTAATAAAGTGAGTTCAAGAATAGATTCGTCTACCTGAAATGTGTTATCAACCAGTGGAACCGTATCAACTTTTGTTGTTTTTTCAAATAGTCGTAAAAAGATTCGTTCTAATTGTTCAGCGCTATCTGTTTGCTCATAGCCTCCATCAGTTTTAGTAGAAAGCTGCTTTAAGAAATCATGATCGGCATTCTTTGATAAAGCAATCGTATGGATTTGTGCGCCAGTTTTTACTATTTTTGGCAGTAGTTCTTTCAGAATTCGGTTACGTTCGGCAATATTTTTTTTATCATCCTTACTAATATCAACCATGCCATCGGTGAGTAAAATTATACTGCGTGGTGTAGAGTCCGGTTTTTTATCCCCCCAACCGGCAATAGCAGTATCAAGTGCCAGACCAATATTAGTATAAAAATCTTTGGAGTGGATTATCGTACTGGCCTGGTTGGCTTTGATTTTCCATTGTTCATCGCTTGGGCCTAATGGTACTAATGGCTTGGTTTTGGTGCCAAAGTTCCACACAGCTGCAGTTGTTTGTGCAGGTAATAAGCCGACTAATAAGCGTAATGCAGGGATGCGAAGATTTTTGGGATCATTTTTTTCCATACTCCCGGAAACATCTATTAATACTCTGATGTCACTATTTTGTGGCTGTTGTTCAACTTTCTGAGCTGACCATGCTGAGTATGGCAAGCATAAGATTGATATAAAAAAAAGCCACAAAAATTTAAATGTGGTAAATTGGCTTTTTAAGGTAAAATTTAAAGGCATGATTTACATGGACTCTTTTTTATAAATTAAAAATTTCCTGATTATCCAATATATCGGCATAGCTTTAAAAACCTTAAGTTTTTTTTAATATGATTTGACTT
This sequence comes from Pseudomonadota bacterium, assembly GCA_015222495.1. GTDB lineage: Bacteria > Pseudomonadota > Gammaproteobacteria > GRL18 > GRL18 > GRL18. The sequence goes on along the minus strand of JADFVK010000024.1, from coordinate 5,312 downwards.
TTTTGTGCTGCTTAGGAACTTAGTGTTGAAAAAAATGTTATTTTTTAGAAGAATTAATGACGATTAGATTTAATAGAGCTACAATATAATAGTCGATGTTCAATATATTTTCCTAAATAGGACAATTAAAAAATGAAACGAGTAGTTGTGACTGGAATGGGTATAGTTTCATGTTTGGGTAATACCAGGCAGGCAGTTCTTAAATCCCTTCGTAACGGCACTTCTGGTATTCAATTTAAAGATGAATATAAAGATATGGGTATGAGAAGTCATGTTGCGGGTAGTGTCAATATTGATCTGGATGAATTTATTGACCGTAAAGTCAAACGCTTTATGGGCAATGCAGCAGCTTATACCTATATTGCTATGCAGCAGGCGATTGACGATGCAGGCTTATCTGATAGTGATGTCTCGAATGTAAGAACCGGGCTAATAGCAGGTTCTGGTGGAGCTTCTTCTGAAAATCAGGTCATTGCTGCAGATGTAATGCGTGAAAAAGGTATTCGACGTGTTGGTCCATATATGGTACCAAGAACGATGGCTAGTACGGTTTCTGCGTGTTTGGCCACACCATTTAAGATTAAAGGGCTTAACTACTCCATTAGTTCAGCTTGTGCAACCAGTACGCATTGTATTGGCAATGCAGTAGAACAAATTCAATTTGGTAAACAGGATATTGTCTTTGCCGGTGGCGGTGAAGAAGAACATTGGACACTTAGTATGCTGTTTGATGGTATGGGTGCTCTTTCCAGCAAGTATAATGAAAATCCTCAAACAGCATCAAGGCCATATGATTCAACACGTGATGGTTTTGTTATTGCCGGTGGCGGTGGCATGCTGGTTTTAGAAGAATTAGAACATGCTCGGGCCAGAGGAGCAAAAATCTATGCTGAAGTCACTGGCTATGGTGCAACTTCGGATGGTGTGGATATGGTTTCTCCTTCTGGAGAAGGTGCAGCTCGTTGTATGCAGCAGGCATTAAGTACTGTGAAAGCTCCAATCGATTATATTAATACGCATGGCACCAGTACACCTGTTGGTGATGTTAAAGAAATCCAGGCAATAAGAGAGGTTTTCTCTTCCATTGATTATGCAACACCTCCCCTTAGTTCGACTAAATCATTAACCGGCCACTCTTTAGGGGCTGCTGGTGTGCATGAAGCAATTTATAGCTTATTAATGATGGAAAATAATTTTATTACGGCTTCCGCTAATGCCAATATTGAATCTATGGATGAAGAAGTTTCTGATATGCCTATAGTAACCACTATGCAGGATAATCAATCTTTAAATACAATCCTGACTAATAACTTTGGTTTTGGTGGTACAAATGCCTGTCTGGTATTTCAGAAATTAAATAGCTAGGAGCCGTCAGCAAATAAAATTTTTCCGCTGTCGCTTTGTAAACATGTTCAAAGTGCAAATAAGACTGGGGTAAAGTTTTATGTTTGATAAGAGCTGTCAGCTAAGATTTAGTATCTCTCAGGGAAATTACTGACCAGTTATTTTCAAGCGCATGTTGCTGCAGTTTTTCATCAGGATCAACGGCAATAGGATGGCTGACTTCTAACAAAAGTGGGAGATCATTATAGGAATCACTATAAAAATAACTGCCATCTAAAGAATGATTCTTATCCTTCAGCCATTGTGAAAGGCGCTCTACTTTTCCTTGTTGAAAACAAGGTATCCCTGTTACTTTTCCCGTATATCTTCGATTGATCTGCTCTGGCATTGTGGCAATAATATCATCTACGCCTAATTTTCTGGCAATAGGAGAGGTGACAAAATGATTGGTGGCGGTAATAATTAATAGAAAGTTATTTTGTTTGCGGTGTTTTTCCAATAGTGCCTCTGCTTTTGTTAGCCAGATTGATGTAATTTTACTATTCATAAATTGTTGATGTAGTTCATTGAGTTGCTCCATTGAATATTGGCTTAATGGTGCCAAGCTAAACTCAAGAAATTCATTAATATCTAATGTCCCGGTTTTATACTCATCATAAAAACGTTGGTTTTCATGTTTGTATAGTTCGGCATCTACCAGATTTTTTTCAACCAAAAATTCTCCCCAAAGATAGTCGCTGTCACCTCCAATTAAAGTATTGTCCAGATCAAAAATTGCTAAGTTCACATGTTGTCCTTATATTGAGTAAAAAATTATTTAAAATTAATTTTAGCACTTATGCTTAATCTTATTGTACTGATAATACACTTTTATTGACAAATCAATGATATAATTTAAATAATCAACAGAATAATTGATAGGGAAGATTGATTGTAATGGTTTATTTCCAAAAGATATGCCGTTAATCAAACTTAAAGGGTAATAATATGATTGACTCGGATGGTTATAGAGCAAATGTTGGCATTATCATTTTTAATGATGATGGTCAGCTTTTTTGGGCTCGCCGAATTGGTCAGGATGCATGGCAGTTCCCTCAGGGAGGGATATCCTATGCTGAATCTGCAGAACAGGCAGTTTTTAGAGAACTAAAAGAAGAAACGGGACTGACTGCAAAAGATGTAGAAATTATCTCACAAACTGAGGATTGGCTACGTTATGATTTACCGGAACACATGGTGCGTCGTTACAAACGACCGGTGTGCATTGGGCAAAAACAAAAGTGGTTTTTACTGCGTTTAATTTCCAGTGAGAGTTCAATATTACTCGATCAAAATCAGCGTCCTGAGTTTGATTATTGGAAATGGGTAGATTATTGGCAGCCAGTCAATGATGTTATTGACTTTAAAAGAGAAGTTTATCAATCAGCATTAGAATTTTTTGCACCTGTCCTTAAAAAATAAAAATTACATATAGAGTCTAGTTATTGGGGGTTCTCTTATGCTGCAGAGTCTGCGGCGTATTGTTCAGGAAGTTAATTCAACTCGTGATCTTGATCAGGTGTTGGAAATTATTGTCCTGGGAGTCAAAACAGCTATAGATGCGGATGTTTGTTCTGTTTATCTATTAGATGATGTTGAGAATACGGAAAATAAATTCACACTGATGGCTACGGATGGTCTGAATTCAGACTTAATCGGTCAGGTGAATATGGGGTATGATGCCGGTTTAGTTGGCCTGGTTGCCCAAAGAGCAGATCCTTTGAGTCTGGATGATGCTCAACAACATCCTCGATTTCAATTAGTTCCAGGCTTGAATGAAGAAAAATACCATTCATTTGTTGGAATTCCAATTACCCATCATAAAAATGTACTTGGTGTCTTAGTCGTACAATCAGAACCTGTACAGCATTTTTCTCAATATGTGGTTAACTTCCTAGTAACAATTGCTGCTCAATTAGCCGGGGCCATTACTAATGCTCAGGCAAGCATACAAGTTCCTGCGCAACAAAAACAAAAAATAAAACAGCAGAGAATCGTTAAAACTGGTCATAAAACCTTAGTTTCTAACCGACGACCATTAATAGGCCAGCCTGGAGCACCTGGTGTGGCTATAGGAGAGGCTGTTTCATTTGTCAGCTCTATTAGCCTGGAGGCAATTCCGGATAAACAAGCAACCGATATTGAAGATGAAATTCATATTTTTCATCTTTCACTTGAAGCTGTTCGTCGTGATATAAAATCTTTATCACAACAACTTATTAGTGATGGAATGGCAGAGGAAGATGTGGCTATCTTTGATGCTTATTTATTGATGCTTAATTCAAAGAGCTTAACTGAAAGTATTGATAACAAAATTTATGCAGGTAATTGGGCTGCGGGTGCGTTAAGAGATACAATATTGGAGCATGTCAATTCATTTAATGAATTGGAAAATCCTTATTTGCGTGAGCGGGCAAAGGATATTCAGGATTTAGGGCAAATGCTCTATGAGCAGATGCAGGTAGATAAGGATCATCCTCTGGATGTACTTTCAAAGGATAAAATAATTGTAGCAGAAGACTTGTCTGCTACAGTCCTTGCTGATATTAAAGCTAATAATGTTGCCGGTATTGTCCTTAAAAGTGGCTCAAGAACTTCACATGTTGCTATTCTGGCCAGAGCTTTGGGAGTACCGACAGTAGTCGGGGTCAGCGAGTTACCCACTATTGAACTGGATGGCAGTCAATTGATAGTGGATGGCTATAGCGGACAGGTTTTTATTTCCCCACCTGAATCTATTATCAATGAATACACGCATTTAATATTTCAGGAAAAAGAACTTTTTGATAAATTAAAAACACTGAGAAAAGAACCGGCAACCACTATCGATGGTGTTAATATCCCCTTATATGCCAATACTGGTCTGGTTGCAGATATAACACCCAGCAAGAAAAGTGGTGCTGAAGGAATTGGCCTGTATCGTACAGAATATCCATTTATGATTCGCCAGCAATTTCCGGGAGAAGAAGAACAAAGCCAAATATATCATGAAGTGATGAGTGCCTTTGCCCCTAGACCAGTGGTTTTAAGAACATTGGATATTGGTGGTGATAAATCATTAAGTTATTTTCCAATTAAAGAGGATAATCCTTTTTTGGGTTGGCGTGGGATACGTGTCACCTTAGATCATCCTGAAATATTTATGATCCAATTGAGATCTATGATGATCGCCAGCATTGGCTTGAATAATTTGAATATATTATTTCCTATGATTAGTTCGATTAACGAGTTAGAAGATGCTCTTGAACTCTTAGAGAGAGCTTATCGTGAATTATTAAATGAAGACTATAAAGTACAAATGCCTAAGGTTGGAGTGATGGTTGAAGTGCCTTCTATGATTTTTCAAATGAGGCGTATTGCATCCCTGGTAGATTTTGTCTCAATAGGCTCAAATGATTTAATACAATATCTTTTAGCCGTAGATAGAAATAATAATAATGTTGCTAGTCTATATGAATCACTGCATCCCTCAGTCCTTATCGCCATACGCCAAGTCATTGATGAAGCCCACAAAGAGGGCGTTCCGGTCAGTGTTTGTGGTGAAATGGCCAGTGATCCTCTGGCAGTAATTCTATTATTAGGCATGTCTATAGATTCACTCAGTACCAGTGTTGCATCCTTGCCCAGTATAAAATGGCTGATTAGAAATTTTAGTCAGCAAGAAGCAAAAAAATTATTAGATGATGCTTTAAAAATGAAAGATGCAAAGCTTATAAAAAGCTTGTTAAGCAATACCTTAGAGAAAAAAAGATTAGGTGGACTTATTCGGGCTGGTGGTTAGTAAGGTTAAATAGAAAAAATAATAGCTATAAATAATAAAAAATAGTTGACGGCAGAGAATCAGAGCGTATAATACGCATCTCTTCAACGAAGCAGTCAAAAGTTAAGTTGAAATGCTCTTTAAAAAGAAATCGAACAATTTGTGTGAG
>JADFVK010000176.1 GCA_015222495.1 Pseudomonadota bacterium | reverse complement strand
GAGCAAGCATGGTTAAGCGATCATAAAATGATTCGCATTGGTTCTGATTTAGCCTATCCTCCTTTTGAGTTTAAAGGTGATAATAGCACTTCTCAAGGATTATCAATTGATTATATTGATTTGGTTAGTGAGATCTTAGATATCAAAATGGAAATCATACCCAATTTATCGTGGTCTGAAGTCTTAGCTGGATTAAAAAACCACACTCTTGATATGGCAATAGCAATTTCTGAAACAGAAGAGCGCCGCCAATATCTTAATTTCACTCAATCTTACGTCGTGCTTCCCACGGTAATTGTCACCAAGGCATCTTATCCATCTATTAATGATTTATCAGATTTATCAAGTAAAAAAGTAGCAATGGTGTCGGGTTATGCTTACGTCGAAAGAGCAAGTAAGAAATTTCCAAATCTAGTCCCTCAGATGGTGAATTCGCCACTCGCCGGATTAAATGCAGTCTCATTTGGTCATGCAGATGCAACCATAACCAATATGGCTGTTGGAATGTATTTAACCCAAAAACATTTACTAATGAATTTAAAGGTCGCCTCTAAAGCAGGATTACCGCCCCTTGGACTAGGCTTCGGTGTTCGAAAAGATTGGCCTATTTTTCAAGAAATTCTAAATAAAGCACTTCGAAGTATTTCAACATCAAAAAAGAAAGAATTACTAAACCGATGGGTATCAATAGATGAATCTGTTAGCGCATCAGAAAATACTGCACAAAATCTTGTTACTAACGATGATGATTTAGATGGCAATTTAGGAAGTGTTTATCAATTTATCGCACTGGCAATATTAATTCTAATTTTAATTCTAATTTCTATAAAATTACAACTTAACGTTCAGCAAAAAATCATCAGTTATGTTGTATTACCGAGCTTCTTTGTACTAACTGTTATCATCGGATATGCCAGCTGGCATGCAGCTGAAATAGCATCTAATCGCGTAAAATCAACTATTAGTGAATTATCACTAAACTATGCTCACCGAGTAAGCAATAAATTAGATGAGCTAACACATTATGCAGATATGGTAGCCAATATTGTTGAAATTCATCCCAACCTTAATGAAATAGAATTTTATCAGCTTTTAACCGAAACGGTGAAAAGCAATAATCATATTTATGGTGCGGCAATCGCACTGGAGCCTAGTATTTTTGAAGATCGTGAGCGATTTTCACCTTATGCTTATCGAGAAGGTTCAGCATTAGAAACTCTTGATGTAGCAGATAGTTATGATTATTTAACTAAGGACTGGTATTCAATAGCAAAATCAAGCAAGGAGCCAGTGTGGAGTGAACCTTATTTTGATGAGGGCGCTGGAAATATCTATATGATGACTTACTCCGTACCTATTTTACATGAGGGTGCAGTGATTGGTATTGCTACGGTTGATATTGATTTATCCCACCTAAATAAAATAGCCGCTATGGAAGGAATTGATGATATTGAAGAGATCAGCAATAGTGATTTCATTATCGTTAGTAAAGGTAGTACATTAGCTTTTCATTATGACTCTAGCATGATAGGTAAGTCTTTTGATGGCTCTAAAATGGGGCTTGATCTTTCTAAAGCTGAAATGATCACAAATATTGCAGGCTCAGGAAAACATGGTGTTATCGATGTAACCTTTGATCAGGGCAAGTATTGGGTTACCTTTGCCCCTATTCGCTCTACATCTTGGGGATTTGCCGCCCGTTTTAATCAAGATAAAGAATTAATAGAAGTGAATAAACAGCGTAATTTACAGTTTCTATTGCTTGTACTATCACTATTGATATCCTCTGCCATTGCTTATCTTTTTGCTGGACGTATATTAAAGCCTCTATCACGCCTAAATGATGCCGCAAAAGAAATAGCTCACGGTAATTTCAATATTGAACTTAAGAGTGAAAGCTCTGATGAAGTTGGACAATTATCAAGCTCTTTTCTAGCAATGACTGGTAATTTAATAGCACGAGAAAAATCCTTAAAAAAATTAACAGATGAACTTGAGGATAGAGTTGAGCAACGTACAGAAGAATTAGGTCAGCTTAACTTCCAGGCAGATATGGCATTAGATTTAACCAATTCAGCCTACTGGCAAATACAGTTTGGTGATAATGAAACATGCTATTTATCTAACAGAGCAGCCATTATGCTTGGTGAAGAAATAACCGAAGATGGCATTTATCAGCTTGAAGAAACATGGTTCGCACGAATAAAAGAAGCAAACCCCGAAGCGGCTAAAATAGCTCATGATTGTTTCCAAGGCGCTATGTCGGGAGAACTCCCCCACTACGATGCTATTTATGCTTACAAACGTCCCAACGATGGTCAAATTGTTTGGTTACATGCCGCCGGTAAACTAATTCGAGATGAATTTGGTAATATCACCCATATGTATGGTGCATATCAAGATATTACCCAAGAAAAACAAGCCGAATTAGCCATTCAAGAACATAATGAAAAACTTGATACCATTTATAACAACACCTTTGATCCTTTTATCTTAATTAATGAAGATAGAGAGTTTGTCGAGTCAAATCATGCGGTTGTATCATTGTTCGGCTCAAGTGACATTGCAGACTTCATCACTAACTTTTATGATTTTTGCCCCACATACCAACCCAGTGGCGAGCTATCCACTGACAAAGCAAAATATCTTATTGAAGAAGCATTCACCAAAGGACATAACTACTTTGAGTGGATGTTTAAAACCAAGTCGGGCGAAGCGTGTCCTTGTGATATGCGCCTGAAAAAAATCAATATTGGCGGCAAACACTTTTTATTCGGCGTATTCCATGATTTAAGAGAGCATAAACAAGCCGAACTTGCCCTGCTAGAAGCCAAAGAATCTGCCGAAAATTCAGCACAAGCAAAATCAGATTTCCTCGCCAATATGTCACATGAAATTCGCACTCCGATGAATGCCATTATTGGACTCTCTTATCTTGCCTTACAAACAGAGTTAGACCGAAAACAGCTTGATTATCTCAATAAAATATCCAGCTCTGCAACCAATTTATTAGGCATTATTAACGATATTTTAGACTTCTCTAAAATTGATGCAGGTAAGTTAGATATTGAAGTTATCGATTTTGACTTAGCCGAAGTATTAGATAATTTCTCCAGCATTGTATCCTTAAAAGTAGAAGAAAAAGAGCTAGAACTCATTGTTGATATGGATCCTGAAACACCAATGGGCTTGCTCGGAGATCCTCTACGCTTAAACCAAATACTGATTAACCTTGCTAATAATGCCGTTAAATTTACTAGCGATGGTGAAATTACAGTCTCAATTCAAGTGATTAACCAAGATGATGAGAATGTCAGCTTACGCTTTGCCATTAATGATACCGGCATTGGCATGACCGAAGAACAAATGGCAAAACTCTTCAAAGCCTTTAGCCAAGCAGATAGTTCCACCAGCCGTAAATTTGGTGGCACAGGCTTAGGCTTGACCATATCTAAAAGTCTCGTTGAAATGATGGGTGGCGAAATAGGCGTTGAGTCCGAAGCTGGTAAAGGCTCAAGCTTCTTCTTCACTGCTCATTTCGGTCGAGGAAAAGAACCTCAACGACGTGAAAAAGCCACATTACCAGAAGATTTAAAAAACTTACGCGTCTTGATTGTTGATGATAATCCAACCAGTCGTACCATCCTTTCTCGTTATCTTGATTCATTCGGTTTTGCTTCCGACCAAGTAGGTAGTGGGCAAGAAGCCATAACGCATTTAGAAGTCACTCCTGATCCGTATGATCTTGTATTAATGGACTGGAAAATGCCTGAGATGGATGGCTTAGAGACAACAAAACATATCTTAGCCAATGAAAAACTAGCTACATTACCACAAGTAATTATGGTATCAGCATATGGTAAAGATGAATTAAAATCTAAAGCTAATGTAGCTGGAATTAATGCTTATCTGGTTAAACCTGTCACACCGTCATCTCTATTAAATACCATCCTTGAGGCATTTGGTCACAAAGTCACTGAGGTAAACCAAAGTACTGCGGTAGAAGCCTCTGACCAAATTCGGGGGGCGCATTTACTCCTTGTCGAAGATAATGAAATTAATCAACAAGTTGCTCAAGAGCTACTCTTATCATCAAGCATTTCAGTTGAAATTGCAGATAATGGACAAATAGCGGTTGATATTCTTAATGCAAAGCCAACTGATTTTGATGCTGTTTTAATGGACATTCAAATGCCTGTAATGGATGGTTACACTGCCACCGAGACTATTCGTAAGGATGAACAGTTTAAAGATTTACCTATTATAGCCATGACAGCCAATGCCATGGAAAAAGATAGAAAGCAAGCGGCTGAATCGGGTATGAACGATCATATTGCCAAGCCTATTGATGTTAAAGAATTATTTGGCACGCTCAAGAAATGGGTTGATATTCCCGAAGAGCGCCGCCCAGAAAAAGTAGCCGCAACCGTAGAAGAAAAAACCGTAGAACTCACTATTCCACCAATGGAAGGGATTAACACTAAAGATGGACTTGACCGTGTTGGAGGCAATAATAAGCTTTATCTGAAAATCCTAACTAAATTTAAAGATACACAAGCAGATGCGATTGAACGAATTCAAACTTCTTTTGATAGTGGTGATCTCGAAACAGCTGAACGTGAAGCACATACTTTGAAAGGATTGGCGGGTAATATCGGTGCTACTGCATTGCAAAAAATTGCAGCTGTTACCGAAAAAGAAACACAATCATCTGACACATTAGAAAGCCTAAATGAATTGGCGCAAAAACTTGCAGCCACCATTCAGAGCTTACAAGTATTAGATACTATTGAAACAAATACACCTAATAACGATGTTGAAATAAATCCAGAGAAAATTGAACAGCTTATGCTTCAACTGCGTGAGTTACTAGAAGATGATGATTCCGAATCAACTGATATTATTGAAGATTTATTGCCAATGCTTCAAGGCTCTCCAATGGAAG
>JADFVK010000023.1 GCA_015222495.1 Pseudomonadota bacterium | reverse complement strand
CCACGCAAATTATACACATTATCAACACCCTTTGAAGTCATAAAAGCACAAGCCTGTGCTGAACGAGCTCCGGTTTGACAATAAAAAATTATTTTCTCTACCTCAGCCAGCTCATCCACCTTTAAGGGAATCACATGCAATGGAAGATTTTCAGAACCTGAGATTTTTCCTCTAGCAACCTCTGCAGGTGTACGTACATCAATAAGCCTTACATTATCAGGCAAATTTTCGAATTGCTGATTTAACTCACTTACATCTATTTCTTTTATGCCATACATAAAAAAAGAAGTCCCCTATAAATAACTATTGTAAAATCCGCTATAATGCAGGACTGCTACTCTAGGAACTTGTCCTAGTATAATTGCCATACAAAAACAACAGCATTCAATTATATGCTAATATAGCAGTATATTTCAAGTTTTATTACGAATAAAATCAAGGTAATAGCAATTTTTCAATATGAATAATTTTCTAAAAAAGTTTATATCCAGCTGTCTCTGTATACAGCTCTCTTTCTTCCCTGTTTATGCTCAGGATATTAAGCTGCCGGATTTAGGTGCTTCATCCAGTGTTGACTTAACACCACTAATGGAAGAACAAATTGGCCGTGAAATAGCCACACAGATCCGTAATTCACATCAAATTGTTGATGACATAGAAATTAATGAATACCTACAAAATTTGGGCTACTCATTAGTAGCCAATAGTGATGACGCCTACCAGAATTTTCATTTTTTCTTAATCAATTCAAGTCAAATCAATGCCTTTGCTACCCCTGGCGGTGTCGTTGCCGTTTATAGCGGCTTGTTTCTAACCACAGACACTGAAAGTGAATTAGCTTCAGTTATGGGACATGAAATTGCTCATGTCACCCAAAGACATCTGGCACGTAGTTTTGAAAAATCAAATCAGCTCAGCATCCCTATTATGGCTGGCATGGTTGCTGGAATTCTACTGGGAGCAGCAACAGGCTCTGGAGATGCCGGAGCTATAGCAGCTCTTGGAGTTTCTGCAGCAGGACAACAGGCGCAAATTAATTACACGCGGGCAAATGAGAAAGAAGCTGATCGTGTTGGCATGCAATATTTAAGTCGTTCTGGTTATGATCCAAGTGGTATGCCTGGTTTTTTTCAAAAACTAGAACGTAAAAATCGCTTTGTAGGTGGTGCTAATTATCCTGAATTTTTACGCACTCACCCTATTACTATTAATCGAATTGCAGAGGCTCAGCAAAGAGCAGAACAATATAAAAAACAAATGAAAGCATTTAAAAGCCCGCTGACTTATTACTTAATGAAAACCAAGCTTCATGTTCTGACTGCCAGTAATGCCAATAGAGTAAAAAGTTATTATGCTGAAAGAGTAAAAAAACATAGCAGTGTTGAACAAGGAATAAAAATACGACCATACGAGTATTATGGCTATGCTTTATCTTTATTTCGCAAGCAAAACTATAATGAAGCCATTAAAATATTTAAACAGCTCCATCAGTCTGATCCAGAAAACAATTCATATGTTATTGCATTGGCCAAGTCCTATATTGCAACGGATGATAAAATTCTACAAAACAAAGGGCTTAAGCTATTTTCTGACACCCTAAACGATAGGCCATATAATCTGGCTCTCACCAGTAATTATGCCAATGCCCTAATCCAATCAGGCCAGATAAAGAAAAGTATTATATTAATTGAAAAGTTTAATAAGGATAACTTTAAACACCCGGCAATTTATAAGCTGCTTTCTATTGCTTTAGGAAAAGACAAGCAATTAGTTCAGGCACATATAGCTGAATCCGAATATTATTACCTGAGCGGCTTGTTAGATGCGGCTATCTTACAACTTCAAATTGCTCGCAAGCTGGTAGCGCAAAAGGACTTTTATACTTTAGCAAAAATCAGTGCCAGGGAAAATGCACTTGAAGAAGAGAAAAAGCTTTATAAGTTTGAAGAGTAGCGGAAAGATAGTGGCAGGTGTTAGCTAAAAGATATAGCTAACACCTGCTCCTAAGAACTTATTTACGCAGACTCAGAAGTTGGGGTTGCTCTGGGGTATGTAAGAGGACAGCTTACGGAATCAAACTCTGAATTCTCACCCAGACGTTTATAAATAGACTCCAGAGCCATATCTTCATTGGCAAATATGTTTTCATCACCTAAGTCTTTCATCAGGCTGGTTTGACGCATGACTTTTAAAACTTGCCTTTTTAAACCACTAAACACTAACTGAATATCGTTTTCTCTCAAGCGTAGTAGTAAGTGGTGAATAACCTCTTCGCCTGAAGCATCCAGCTGATTAATTGCATCGCCGACAACAAGGATATACTCTGCATTAGGCTTATCACTGACCGCTTCTAAAATGGCATCTTCAAAAAAGGCAACATTGGCAAAATATAAAGAACCATCAAAACGAATAGCAATAATTTGCTCACTGGTTTCTAAGTCATTGACCTTAACGTCACGTAAAGTACCATCCTTATAACGTCCCAAAATAGCAACACGAGGACTCATAGTACGATAGAGATATAACAAAATAGCTAAACCTGCACCAATCATAATACCTTTATCTAGATGTGGAGCAAAGCCCAATGTGGCAACAAAAGTTACAATAGATGCAATGCCATCATGACGTGAAGCCTTCCATGCATGCTTAACAGCAGCAAAATTAATTAATCCAAAAACTGCCGTCATAATAACTGCTGCCAACACTGCTTTTGGCAAATGATAGAGTAAAGGAGTCAGGAATAATAAGGTAATTAACACAATCATGCCCGTAAAAACAGAAGACATACCAGTTATAGCACCTGCATTGATATTCACTGCTGAACGAGAAAATGAACCACTGGTAGGATAGGCTGAAGTCATTGAACCCAGCATATTGCCCAACCCCTGACCGATTAGTTCCTGACTTGGGTCAATACGTTCCTTAGTTTTTGCCGCCATTGCCTTGGCAATAGAAATCGCTTCCATAAAACCAATTAATGAAATAACAATCGCACTGGTCACCAGAGTACCGAATAACTCCATATTAAAGGTCGGAACCGCAAAGGAAGGTAAACCTTCCGGAATAGTGCCCACCACTGCACCGCCCATTTTTTCAAAGCCGATAGCCCAACTTACGATAGTGGTACCAGCTACCGCGATCAAAACACCCGGTAATTTAGGCCATTTCCGTTTCGCATACATAATACCGCCAACCGACGCCACGCCAAATATCAGGGTGATAAAATGTGTATCCCCCAGATTTAAAATCATTTGCCAGATATCACCTAAAAAGAATTCACTACGTGGCTTATCAACACCAAAGATTTTATTTAACTGAGACAGAGCAATAATCATTGCCGCAGCATTAGTAAATCCTACAATCACCGGATGAGATAAGAAGTTCACCACCACACCCAATTTAAAAACACCCAGCATAAACTGGAATACACCTACCATAAAGGCCAGCATAATCGCTAACGGTACAAAGGCTTCTGTCCATTCCGGTGTACCGACTTCAAGCCCCATACCTGCTACCATTGGTGTAATAGCCGATGCTGTCAATAAAGAAACAACCGCCACAGGACCTGTACCCAATTGACTCGAAGAGCCCCACAAAGCAGCAACCATCACTGGTAAAAATGCAGCATATAAACCATAATAAGGTGGTAGACCAGCCAGAGAAGCATATGCCATTGATTGAGGAATTAACACCAAGGCAACCGTAATACCGGCAACAGCATCAGCCTTGACAGTATTTCCATCCATTGGAAACCATCTCAGAAAGGGAAAGAATCGTCTAATTGAGTTCATATTTAAATTCTACCAGAAGGTTAATATGTGAGTAATTTAATGTTATTGACTAATTTAAAAACAAAGAAAAATCGTAATTATTCAACGTATTTATGAGCAATAAGCCTTGCTGGACTATGCTCACTCATTTTTCAGACTTTGACTCTTTATTAAAAAAAGTCGCTATACCTGCTTATAGTTCAAAGTCTGAAAAACAAGCAACCATAATCCTTTGTATAGTTCACGGTGAGTAGTTACGAAAAACCTTTACTACTTCCTTTTGAAAGCAGTATATATTTATAAAATCAGGGAAAAACATCATCGAAATTTTTGCCGTATTCTAAGCTATTTCCCTTACAAAATCAATGTAATTTAGAATATAAGCAATCATTAATTTATTTGTGATTAAGTCATCTATATAAAAATTAATTCCTAAAGATGATAATGGAAAAAATTAAGTTACTTAGCATATAGAATTAAGATAAAATATCTGCTCATTCATGATAAAAAGAAAAATACTCAATGCAAATCAAT
>JADFVK010000175.1 GCA_015222495.1 Pseudomonadota bacterium | reverse complement strand
CCTAATTTTGCAGCAAAGTAATAACGTAGATATTCTGGATTTAATTCATCTAAATAAGTTCGAGCTTTAATAAAGGTACCACGGGATTTAGACATTTTTTGTCCATCTACTGTCAAAAAACCATGGGAAAAGATAGCAGTTGGTGTTCTAAAACCAGCACCATATAATATGGCAGGCCAGAACAGGCCATGAAAATAAACAATATCTTTACCAATGAAATGATACAACTCAGTTTGACTATCAGATTCCCAGAAGGAATCAAAATCAATACCTTCTTTTATTCCACGAGAAGAGTCACAAAGGTTTTTAAAACTGGCAATATAGCCAATAGGTGCATCTAACCAGACGTAAAAGAACTTGCCATCAGAATTAGGAATTTCAAAACCAAAATAAGGTGCATCACGGGAAATATCCCATTCCTGCAAACCAGCTTCAAACCATTCTTTTAATTTATTGTGAATTTCATCTTGTAAATGTCCAGAGCCGGTCCATTCTTTCAGCATGGATTCAAAATCAGGTAATTTAAAAAAGTAATGTTCTGAATCTTTTTCAATAGGCTTGGCACCGGAAACAGCAGAAACGGCATTTTTTAACTCAGTAGGTCTGTAGGTTGCTCCACAGGCTTCACAATTGTCGCCATATTGATCGGCGGCACCACATTTCGGGCATTCACCTTTGATAAAACGATCGGGTAAAAACATCTCTTTTTCAGGATCATAGGCCTGAGAAATAACACGCTTGCTAATATGTCCTGCATCATTAAGACGATTATAAATAGTTTCGGCAAAAAAACGGTTTTCATTGGAATGAGTACTATGATAATTATCAAAATTAACTGAAAACTCTTTGAAGTCTGCCTGGTGTTCAATACTGGTGTCACCAATAAGCTTTTCCGGCGTAATACCTTCTGCTTGAGCACGTAACATAATGGGGGTGCCATGGGCATCGTCAGCACAAACATAGTAACATTCATGACCTTGCATTTTCTGGAAACGCACCCATATATCTGTTTGAATATATTCAACAAGATGTCCTAAATGTATTGAACCATTTGCATAAGGTAATGCACTGGTGACCAGGATTTTTCTTGTATTGCTAGAGTTGGTTTGTGTTGACATTAATATATTTGCCTTGCTGAAGAGGTTGGACCTAAATAATTTAGTTAAAAACCAGGTTAAGAATTAACAAACCATTTTAACAATTTTAATACGACTTTCTCAAGCTTGATGAGGACCTATTTAAAGAAATTCATTGGAGTATTATAGCAGGTTCTGTATAATAACATACTAAATTACTGAGTTATTAACTGCTTTATATCAAATTTTGATCAGTAGTTATACTATTTTAACGTATAGATAAAAGAGTTGGAGTTTTAACATGGCAACTGTTGAACAAGTTGAAGAAAAATTAAAAGAATTTATTGACCCTTATCTGGAATCCGATCTGGCTTCTGCACATTGTGTTAAAAATACACAAGTCGAAGGTGCTAAAGCAATCGTTGATATTGAATTAGGCTTTCCGCATAAAGGTTATCAGCAGGAACTCAGTGAAAAACTCAGTACACTATTGAAAGAGCTGGATGGTATTGATGATGTGCAAATCAATGTTTCCAGTAAAATTGTGATACATGCAGTGCAAAAAGGTGTACAGCCTATTAAGGGTGTGAAAAATATTGTTGCTGTTGCTTCCGGTAAAGGTGGCGTGGGTAAATCAACCACAACAGTCAATTTAGCATTAGCATTAGCTGCTGATGGTGCCCGGGTAGCGGTATTGGATGCGGATATTTATGGTCCTAGTATGCCAAGAATGTTAGGTATTTCCGGTAAACCTGAATCTGCTGATGGTAAGTCTTTAGAGCCGATGATGAATTATGGTATTCAGACTATGTCGATTGGTTTTTTAATCGATGATGATACTCCAATGATCTGGCGTGGTCCTATGGTAACACAGGCTTTAGAGCAGTTATTTAAAGATACTCGTTGGAAAGATGTGGATTACTTAGTTGTTGATTTACCACCGGGTACCGGTGATGTACAGTTAACCCTGGCACAAAAAATCCCGGTTAGTGGTGCTGTAATTGTGACTACACCTCAGGATATTGCCTTATTGGATGCTCGTAAAGGTCTGAAAATGTTTGAAAAAGTGAATGTGCCGGTATTGGGCGTGGTAGAAAATATGTCTACCCATATCTGTAGCAGCTGTGGTCATGAAGAACGTATCTTTGGTGAGGGTGGTGGTAAACGCATGTCAGAAGAAGAAAATGTTGCTCTTCTAGGCTCACTACCCTTAGATATGAGTATTCGTCAATTAGCGGATGAAGGTAAACCTACTGTGGTTGCTGAACCGGATTCACGTATCACTGAACTTTATACTGATATTGCGCGTAAAGTGGCAGCTAAGTTAGCACTGAAAGCTCGTGACTATAGTAATAAGTTCCCTAAAATTGTGATTAAGAATGATTAAACCTAGAAAACGCAGTTGACATCGTTATGAAACAGTAAAGAGTGCTGTAGATTAAGGGTTTTCCTGAATATTTTGGCTTTATTCGTAGTCATTCTACGGGTGAAGTCAAAATATTTAGAAAATCCTTAAGGTGCAGTGCTCTTGGCTGTTGTAATAGATTTTAACTGCGTTTTCTAGGTTAAAACTTTCTAAAACAATTTTGTTGTAAATGAAAAGCCAGAGATATTTATTATCCCTGGCTTTTTTTTGCATAAAAATCATCAGTAGAAATTTTTTCTTAAACAGGTTAGACTTTTCAAGTAAAAAGAATAATTAAATAAAAAAGGTCTGAGGGGTTTTAAGTGATAAAAGTTTTATTGGTCGATGATCACGATCTGGTTCGAACAGGGATAAGACGTTTACTTGAGGACATTCAAGGACTTGAAGTTATTGGTGAAGTAGAAACCGGTGAGGCGGCAATCTCATTTGTTAATGAAGAAATGCCGGATGTCGTCCTGATGGATCTCAATATGCCAGGCATTGGTGGTTTAGAAGCCACGCGTCGTTTAATAGCCAAACACAAACATTTAAAAATTATTGTTGTGACAGTGCACGATACAGAACCTTTCCCCCAACAGCTTTTTAAAGCTGGTGCTAAAGGATATTTGACCAAGGGCTGTAATATTGATGAAATTACTCATGCGATAAAAGAAGTTTTTTATGGCAGACGTTATATCAGTGTGGATATTGCTCAAAAAATGGCGATGAATATGCCTTCAGGCAAAGAAAATCCATTTGATTCTCTTTCACAAAGAGAGATGCAAGTATTACTAATGTTCATGCAGGGGCTAAAAGGGCAGGCTATTTCAGAACAGTTGAGTTTAAGTCCAAAAACAGTGAGTACCTATCGTTATCGTTTATTAGATAAACTTCAGGTTAAAAATGATGTTGAGTTAACTCGTATGGCTATGCAATATGGCTTTATAGATAATACTAGCGTGTAAAATATGATTGTTTCTTTTTGTATGCATGTTATTTGATAGTGAAAAATTCTTACAAAATTTAACCACTAAGCCGGGTGTCTATCGTATGATTGACACCAATAAAGTGGTTATTTACGTTGGTAAAGCAAAAAATCTGAAAAACAGAGTTTCCAGTTATTTCAGACAGTCCGGACAATCTCCCAAAACCACTGTAATGGTGGGTCAAATTGATCACATAGAAGT
>JADFVK010000174.1 GCA_015222495.1 Pseudomonadota bacterium | reverse complement strand
GGTTTAGATCAATTTGGTTAATTCAGACTTATCATTATCAAATTTTCCTTATGAATTATCTCAAAATGTCAGAACCGTCCCTTATGTGGGGCTAGAAAATAACAAAATCAATATCCTCAATAAATCTATTCTTTTGGTAGTGTTTGAAGATAAGCCAGTATATCCACAGTTACTTGAAGACCAAAAGCACGCATAGCAGGCATATCTTCATCGGGCTGTCCATTTTGAATCTTATGTACTACTTCCCAAGGGTTCTTGTTTGATAGTGCACCTAGTGGAGGCATATCCTTGGGCTCTTTACCAGACTTATCATGACAATTTGAACAAACCGTATTGTAATAAGCTGAGCCTTTAGTTACGTTGCCGCCTTTAGCCTGTTTTGACTCACGGTCTATAATTTTATCCATATCAACCTGTCCTTTGGTCACAAACATAGCTAGATCATTAAAGTCTTGAACAGTTATCTTTCCGGAATATCCATGGGTTGCATCTTTCATTGCCGTTATAACAGTATCCTTTGATCCCCCATCAAGATGTCTTAATCCTTTAATTCCTGTCTTGTATGACCCTGAAGCATAGGCTCCCTCCTTTCCCATCAAGTCCCAACCGTGGCATGATTTACATCGATGGGTTGCATTATCTTTTTTCTTTGTGTTTGAACTGGGCCATGAAGGATGCGTATCTTTGGGTTTTTCTGCATCTATTACTTTAAACCATTTATCGTAGAGCTTTCCGCCTCTCGCAATTGATGAGTCTTCTTCAGCTGATGCGTTGGTTGTTAAGAAAACAAAAGAAAGTCCGATAATAATTATCTTGTACACAGATTACCCCTTTAATATTAATATATTTAAAATTTTAATATTTTGTAAATATTCATCATTTAATAAGAAAACTAGATTATATTTTAAATGATAATGATAATCAATTACTTTGATACAGCTATTTGTGTATTTTGTATGAAGTATGACATGCTACACTCTGTTGCATGATTTTTGATAAGGAAGCAAATGCTTTTTCTAAGCCGCCATCAACAAAAGCATAACGTGCAGCTAATGTATTGGAAAATACTCTGTGATATTGAGAAGTGTAACAAAGTGGGTATGAATGATCATATTGACAAACCTTTAGATGAGGATGAAATATTTTATGTTATTCCACCCAACTTATGAATAGCTAATAAATTAGTATTAATTAATATCTATAGTAATACAGACATATAATCCCCCCAGAGAAGAGGAGGCTTTGATGACTATAGTGCCGGCATAAAGTTTAACGATATCATTGACGATGGACAAGCCCAGACCATGTCCATCCACTGATTCATCAAGACGTGTTCCACGCTGAGTAATAGAGGCTAATTGTTCATCACTAATAGGCTGACCGTCATCCTCAACGATAATCTTAAGTTTTTCTGATTCTATATTTTTATCGCTCTCAGAAGTCCTTTGAATAAAAATATTAACCTTACTATCTGCCCATTTACAGGCGTTATCCAATAAGTTACCTATCAATTCAAGCATATCTTCTCTATCAGCAAAAGGCTGCAGCGTATTATCTATCTGTTGATTAATGCTTAACTCACGGTGAGCATATATTTTATTAACAACATAAACCAGATCAGGTACTTCTTTAATAGCATTAAAGCGTTGCGTGGAAATGCCCTTGCCTGCTAAACGAGCTCGTTTAAGTTCACGTGTAATAAGTTGATTAATTCTTTCT
Source organism: Pseudomonadota bacterium (assembly GCA_015222495.1). Lineage (GTDB taxonomy): Bacteria > Pseudomonadota > Gammaproteobacteria > GRL18 > GRL18 > GRL18. The sequence continues at coordinate 30,920 of JADFVK010000174.1, read as the reverse complement.
AATTGCTCTTTTGCCTCAATATTATACTGCCCAAAAGGATTATCATAGGAATTCCTACCCTTTTGATCCTGGGTTTTATCAGAGTACTGAAATAATAAATTCAGAGGCCCTTTAAGTGCATGGGATAGATTCCCCAGGGCATTACGTGATCGATCTAAGCGCTTTTCAAGTAAACCTAATAGATGATTCACTTCCTGAACCAGGGGTAAGATTTCTGTAGGGACGTTTTCTGAAAGTTTGACTAACTCCCCCTCTTCAATATTCTCAATGTCTGAACATACAGATTCAAGGCGTTTAAAAGAAAGCCGTAAAATAAGGCTTTGCAGTAATAATAAAATGATTAAACCAAGCAGGGATAAAATAAAAAAATATTTTTTAAATTTGAGTTTTTCTGAATCAATTTGTGTTAAATCTTCTGCCAGAGCAATGGATATATGCAAATTATTTTTAATAAAGCCCATATTAATCTGCAATAATTTCTGATTATCAGGTCCCTCAGATATTTTTAATATTCGTTCCCCTGCTTTCAACTTAGGAAGAATCAGTGTTTGATCCCATAAAGAACGTGAATTTATAGTAAGTATATTATTGACTGCAATAACAAAATAATGTCCGGAAAATGGCTGTTGATAAACCGCTGGCATTTTATCCTTGGGTAAAGTTATTTTATCAGCATCCACTTCTATGGCAGCCAATAAGCTTTCAATATCATGTTCAATACGCGAGCCAACAAATTCATGGGTTAAGTCATTCATTGACCTTTGGCCTAGAAACCATAATAGAATAAACAGTAGAACTAAACTGAGCGAAATCCCCAAATGCAGGCGATGTTCCAGTGAATTCATGCAATACTATCCATAAAGATATAACCCTGTCCCCTTCGGGTCACTATACGCTCCTTCCCAAGTATATTTCTTAAGCGTCTAATATAAACTTCGATTAAATTACTATCCCTATCAAAGTCCTGATCATAAACATGCTCCACCAGTCGTGTTTTAGAAAGCACTTTGGAAGGATTCAACATAAAATAACGTAATAATTTAAATTCTGTTCCGGTCAATTGTAAGGCTTCCTGACCTTCAATAAGCAGTTGCTGGCACTCTTCATCTAATTGAAAATTATCACATTGTAATATCTGTCCAGTCATATCATGGGTTCGCCTTAATAAGGCCTGAATTCTCATAATAAGTTCTTCAATATGAAAGGGCTTGCCTAAATAATCATCTGCTCCAGCTTTAAAACCATCAATTCTCTCATGCCATGTATCACGCCCTGTCAGGATAATTACGGGAATTTTATTAGATTTTTTCCGCCAGTTCGTTAACACCTCAATACCCGAGCGCTGTGGCAGTCCTAAATCTAGAATAGCAATATCATAGGATTCTTCATCACCCATAAACTCTGCATCAAGACCATTATCAGCAATATCAACAGCAAAGCCTTTGCCAGTTAATTTTTTTTGTAAACTTTGTGAAAGTTCAATATCATCCTCAACCAGTAATAAGCGCATATATTAATACTCTCGTTCTAATTTTAAAACCTGAGCAGTTAGGGCATTGACTTCAATTTCCATAACTATCCCTGCGTCATTAATATATTCAATTTCATAAACAAATAACTGCTTATCATGCTTGTTATGAAAATGTTTCAACTCAATTTCAAGTATACGTTCAATATGATGACTGGATAAATTCATCAGAATATCTTCCAGAGAAGTTATTTTTCCTGCATTTTTAAGTTCTATTATATTATGTTCTTGATGATCTTCTTCCCTGTCATCAGCCATACAGGGTGTCAATAATAATAGGATAAAAATAACAATAGTATATTTTAGGATAAGTTTTTGTCTGCTCACAATAAAAATTCCAATCATATTAAGACCTCTACTTCAGTTTATCTTTTTTATAGCTACCAATCCTGGCATCTTTATGACAATTATCACATTGTACAATATTTTTATTATTTTCCAGATTTTTATGCTTTTTAATAAAAAATGGTGTTTTTGTAATCCTTATAGGAATAGGATTATAGTCTAAAGTTTTCAGTATCTGACTGGATATTTCATCATTAATATGACCTGCTGAATTATCTAATAAGTAGCGCATCATTGTTCGTATTTCCACCTCAGTGAGATTTAAAGGCTGGCCAAAATGATCATTTGAATTCATCATAAGTTTTTCCCATGAAATACCGGGAAGTAAGCCTGCTTGATATGGAAAATGACAACGACCACAAATATCCGTATATTGCTGAAACTGTACAGTAGAGACTCCAGAACTTTTATTATCAAACCAATTCTTAAAAATCACCGACTCATCACCATCAGCATATACAGTCATACTTAATAGACTTATTAAAATAATAAAACGTAGTTGGACGCTCATTAATAATTTTTTCATCAGTATCTCCTTAATAATAATTTCTGAAGTATATTAGTAGAAGATGAATTGAACCTGAAAATATAAAGATATTGAATTAATAGCTTTTTCAGCTTCAATTCATTTTAAGATGCTATAATTCTATAAAACGTCATCAAGAAATTTAATATTAATGGAGCATAATAGTCACTATCATATAGAAACTATCAGACCTGTTTGGTAATGCTATTGCTAGCTACCTTGCTGAAGATGGTATTGACCCTGGCAGTTTAATACCTTATCAAAAAGAAGGTATCAATCAGGAAAAAATGACAGCACTGAATGCCATTAGAAAGCCAGTCGGGAAAATTCATTTATATACTGCCTATTTTCTAATGTTTTTGATCATTGTTCATATTGCTGCAGTGGTACGTGCTGAGGTAAAAGATGATGAGAGATTGGTTTCCTCAATGATTAGTGGTAAAAAGATCATGAGTGAAAAACCTCAGGATGAGTAAACTAATTTATTTAGGTTTAACTAAACTTAGGGGAATATTATGAAACAATTATCTAATAAATTATTCAAAAGCAAGCCATTTATTATTCTATCAAGTTGTATTATCACCTCACTGTTTGGCGTACAAAGTCTGCAGGCTAACTCATTACCCACAAGAGGACCAATACCTTTTTATGTTTATGATATAAATTCTAATGGATCCATCAGTGAGGATGAATTTAATACGATTCGTGGCTTACGCATGCAAAGTAGAGCTGAACAGGGGCGCCCCATGAAAAATATGTCATCAGAACCAAAATTTGCTCAGTTTGATAGTGATAAAAATGGCCAGTTAAGCCCAGATGAACTGATTCATGGACAGCAATTACAGAGACAAAAAAGACAAAGCCAACGCATGTCAATGAGACAAGGCAGAGGAAATGCTAAAGGGCATAGTATGCCAGTATTTGAAAATTTTGATAAAAATCAGGATGGCTTATTAACTCCCGATGAATTTTCTTCAGGCATGCAGTCTCACATGCAAAATCGACAAAATATGATGCGAAGTCAGAGCATGGGAATGGGGATGAGGAAAATGCAAGGGCAAGGGCAAGAAATGAATCGTGGCCGTAATAAGCCGAAATTTACAGATTTTGATACTGATAATGATGGCTATATTAGTGAGCAAGAACTGATAGAAGCTCGCAGCATGCGTATCAGTAATAGAATACAACAGGGCTATCAAATGCGAAATACACCAAATATCACTCAATTCAAGGATATTGACAGCAATGCTGATGGCAAAATTTCACCCGAAGAATTTTCAGCACAACAAAAACAGCATCAAATGGGAAGGCAAAACTAATTATTTTCTTTTGATTGAATGTTTTTTTACTACTGGCTTGCGTATTCCTCTCTTATCAAATGATTGATTTGAGGGGACTAAGCATTTTTCTGCTTCACCAATCAAATCCATACGACCGTGTTCTTTAAGTGCATCTCTAATCATTGGCCAGTTTTTAGGATCATGATAACGCAATAATGCCTTATGTAAGCGTCTAACTTTTTCACCCTTTGCTGTAAAAACTTTTTCAGACTTATAGCTCAATTTTTTTAAAGGATTACGTTCGCTATAATACATGGCTGTTGCAGTTGCCATGGGAGAAGGATAGAAATTTTGTACCTGATCCAGACGAAAATTGTTTTCTTTTAACCATAGAGCCAAATTGATCATTTCATCTATGCTTGTTCCGGGATGAGCGGCAATAAAATAGGGAATAAGATATTGCTCTTTACCGGCTTCTTTGGAAAACTTTTCGAACATCCTTTTAAATTCATAATATGAATCTATTTCAGGCTTCATCATTTTGCTCAAAGTGCCCTCTTCTGTATGTTCCGGTGCTATTTTTAAATAACCACCCACATGATGAGTCACCAGTTCTTTAACATATTCAGGAGAACGTATAGCCAAGTCATAGCGTAAGCCTGAAGCGACAAAAACCTTTTTAATGCCGGGTAATTCTCTGGCTCTTTGGTAAAGATGAATTAGAGGATCATGATCGGTATTCATATGTGAGCAAATTGATGGGTACACACAGGACAAACGCCGACAAACAGTTTCAATTTCTTTATCATCACAGGCCAGGCGCCACATATTGGCAGTCGGCCCACCCAGATCAGAAATATAGCCTTTAAATTCAGGGATATTATCGCGAATTTCTTCGATTTCCCTAATAATAGAATCTTCTGAACGATTTTGAATAACCCTGCCTTCATGCTCGGTAATGGAACAAAAAGTACAGCCGCCAAAACAGCCACGCATAATATTAATAGAAAAACGAATCATCTCATACGCAGGCATTTTTGCCGCTTGATAATCACTATGCGGCAAGCGTGTATAAGGCAGTTCAAATAATTGATCCAGTTCTTCTGTGGTCAAAGGAAATGGTGGTGGATTGAGCCAGATATCATTGTCACCATGTTTTTGTACTAAAGCACGGGCATTGCCGGGGTTAGTCTCCATATGCAGTACCCGAGAAGCATGGGCATAGAGAACCTGATCGTTTTTAACTTTTTCATAGGATGGCAGGCGAATCACACAATGGTCACGTTCAAGAGATTTAACAATTTGTTTCAGTGGAATAGCGACTTCTTTTACAGAGTTAGATAAAGGTTTTTCAGCCTGAGAATCACTACAGCTTTCCTGATCAATCATTTGATAAGGACTCACTACCGCATCCACTTTCCCCGGCCGATCAATTCTTGTGGAATCAATTTCCATCCAGCCCTTTTGCTGGTGTTTCACTATATAGGCAGTACCACGGATATTATCTAACTTATCAATGGCTTCGCCACGAGACAAACGATGTGCAATTTCAGCAATCTGTCGTTCACCATTACCAAAAACTAATAAATCTGCCTTAGAATCAAATAAAACTGAGCGTTTTACCTTATCAGACCAATAGTCATAATGAGCAATACGCCTCAGACTAGCCTCAATGCCACCCACAATAACCGGCACATCTGACCAGGCTTCCTTACAACGTTGAGTATAAACTGTAACGGCTCTGTCCGGGCGTTTTCCGCCAATATCATCAGGTGTATAAGCATCATCATGACGTAATTTACGATCAGCCGTATAACGATTGATCATCGAATCCATATTACCGGCTGTCACACCAAAGAATAGATTTGGCTTGCCTAATATTTTAAATGCTTCGCTACTTTGCCAGTCAGGCTGATCAATAATTCCTACTCTAAAGCCCTGTGATTCCAATAATCGTCCAATCAGAGCCATACCAAAACTGGGATGATCAACATAGGCATCTCCTGTCACCAGAATTACATCACAGGAATCCCAGCCCAGGGCCAGCATTTCTGCATAAGAATGAGGGAGATATTTTGAAATACCATAACACTCAGCCCAGTATTGATCGTAACTGAATATATTTTTTAGGTGAGTGGGTCTGCTAGCCTTTTTAGAGCGTGGGGAAGATTTATTGTCTTTTTTAGTCTGAACGGACATTCAATTGATTATTTATAAGGATCAGCAGCAGGCTTGATTAACTCAGCCTCAGCAGTCTGTGGATAGTGATACTTACCACCAAAAAATAATAAGGGCTCTGGAGTCTTGTCATTCTTATACAGTTCCATCACTTCTCCTACGACAATCCAATGATCGCCTCCATCATATTGCTTTTTAATCTGACAAGCAAATGAAGCAATACAATCATTCAAACGCGGGGCTGTAAATGAATTAGAAAAAAGTGCTGCATAATGACTCTGCTCATCACCAATACTTGTTTTCGCACCGGCATAAAAATTAGAAAGTTCTTCCTGATGTATACCAAGAATATTGACACTAAAGTGCGCCCCTTCCTGTAAAAACTCTGAAAAAGCCGCTGTTTTAGAAGGACAAACTAATAATTGTATGGGATCTAAAGATAAGGAACTAACTGCATTCGCCGTCATACAACGAACTTCACCTTCATGTTCAATAATTAATACCGTCACTCCGGTTGCAAAAAGACCAATAGTTTGACGATAATTTTGTACCAAATCAGAATTTTTATTATTATGTTCTGACATAATTTACCTATTTTTTATTACAATAAAAAAAGCCATACGTTGAACCCGATAACGGGTCAACGTATGGCTTTGACAGCTCAATTCAGCAATAAAACTTACTGTGCTGGAGCCGCTGGTGCTGCTGGAGCAACAGGTGCTTGCTGGTATGGGTTACCATAACCACCGCCATAAGGATTACCATAGCCACCGCCATATGGGTTACCATAACCGCCGCCATAAGGATTACCATAACCACCACCGTATGGGTTACCATAGCCTTGGTTTCCATAAGGATTACCATAACCTTGACCACCATAACCACCTGGGTAATAATTATCATCATCATCCCAAACACTTTCCATTTCTTCCATCCAGTATCTTGGATCCCACTCATCATAAGGATTACAATCAGGGATATCGCCATAAGGACCACGACATTCCCAATCATTACCACCACCCCAAAATGCAGAAGCATTGCCAGCTCCAAGAATAAGAGCACTAAAAACTGATGCAGCGATTAACTTTTTCATTTTCTCTCCAATTTGATTTTATTATATTAGTATTATATATGTGTTTTTTTGTTATTTTAATTAATGTGTGTCAAATATTACTATAACACTAATTAAGATAATTTTTCACTGATTATAAATTTTTATAATCGAAATATCTATTACAGTATTTGCTAATATATCATAATTCTAATATAGATTCCAATTGAATTTTGATTTTTTTTACTTCTTTTGCCGTATAAGCTTTTTTTTTCGATTCGCCCCACACTACTCCAGGCCAATAAGGGTCAGATTGATAACGTCCAACCACGTGAATATGCAGCTGTTCTACTATATTACCAATACTGGCAACATTGAGCTTATCAGCTTTAAAATCATTGATTAGAATTCTTGATAAAAGATTAATTTTTTCAAAAATTTGTGATTGCAACGCCTCATCTAATAGATAAAGCTCAGTTTTATCTATTTTAGGTACCAGAATAAACCAGCTGACCAGACTATTATCCATTAATAATAGGCAAAACTGTTCAGATTCCGATACCATAATACAATCATTAGCTAAACGGGAATCCAGTTTAAATGTTTGCTCAGCCATCTATAAAATGCCTCAATTTGAAATGAATAGATTCATGAATGGATAAAAACACGGGAATAATAATAAGCACCAATACAGTGGCAAAGGCCAGTCCGAAAGCAATAGAAACTGCCATGGGAATAAGAAACTGAGCTTGCAGGGAAGTTTCAAATAATAGTGGAGTTAAGCCGGCAATAGTGGTTAAAGATGTCAGCAAAACTGCTCTTAAACGCTGTACAGAAGCTTCTACAAGCGCATCATTAACGAGCATTCCTTTATCACGCAGATGTTTATAAAAAGTTACTAAAATAATTGAATCATTCACTACAATACCGGAAAGTCCAAAGAAGCCGAAGATAGAAAGCAGGGTTAAATCAATGCCCTGAATCCAATGCCCCCATAGTGCACCTACCAGACCAAAGGGAATTATTGCCATCACCACTAAAGGCCAGCCATAGGATGAAAACACCCAGGCCAGCACGATATAAATTAAACTCAGTCCTAATAAACCACCCCACTTCATATCAGCCATAGTTTCTTTTTGATCAGCTGCCCGACCTTCAAAACTATAATCAATCCAGTATTTTTGCTTTATCTCTGGAAGCACTTTTTCTTCCAAAGAGGCTATAATTTTATTTACATTATTCACTTCAGAGTTCACTTCAGCTGTCACCTCCAGAGCTAATAGACCATCAGCATGACGTAATACTTCAAAACCCTGTTTTACCGTCCATTGTGCAACACTGCTTAAGGGCACAAATTGCCCATCAGGAGTTCTGATATTAATGCGCTCCAGAGTATTCAATTGTTCACGTTCATATTCAGCCAGTTGAACTCTGACCTCCACTTCATCAGCACCATCCTGAAAAATCTGCACCAATTGACCATCATAAGCGGTTCTCAATTGTTGACCAATATCTGCTACAGTTAAACCCAGAATTTCCCCTGCAGGTTTGAGTTCATAGATTAACTGCTCCTTACCATAGGGCATATCATCATCCACACCATAGACCCCATCAACCCCCTTTAATGCCTGTGAGAGATCCACTGCCGCCTTTTTTAACTGTTCATTATCAGAGCCGCTTAAACGTATGGCCAGGTCACTTCCCTGAGGTCCTGTCTTGCGTGACACTATGGTGACATTTTCTATGCCTGCCGGGTATTCTAATTTATCTTTCCAATGCTGAATAAATACCGGATTTCTAACACTGCGCTGATCAGGAGGAGCTAATTGTAGGAATACAGCACCTAATTGATCACCTTTTTTACGTGCACTACCGCCGCTGAATGAACTGCCGCTAATCGTCACAGCCATTTCAATTAAATCACCACCCAATTCCTTATTAGTCTCATTGAGTTTTTCTTCTATGTGCAGCAGATAGGCCTGAGTTTTTTCGCGTGAAGTACCAGAGACAAAGCTGACATTGGCATAGACAATTTGTGCTTCCGGAGATGGAAAAAAGGAAAAATTAATACGCCCGCCAGCCAGCAAACCAATAGTAATAATCAGACTGGACAGAACCAGAGACACCACAATACTACGATGCATTAATGCCCAGCTAATGACTCGTCTAAATTTGTTCTGACGAAAATTATCAAATATTAAGTCCAGTTTTTCCCGCAAACCAGGTTTTTTAAGTTGACCTGCGTATTCATCCTTATTTTTTTCACTTTTTGCATGAGAAAAGGAATGGCGTAAATGTCCCGGTAAGACAAAGAAGCTTTCTACTAAAGAGGCTAAAATGACACAAATCACAATTAGAGGAATATCAAATAAGATATTTCCCATAATACCGCCTATCATCATTAAGGGTAAAAAAGCCGCAATAGTCGTCATTGAAGAAGCCAGGACTGGGAGAAACATTCTCTTGGCACCTCCCTCTGCCGCCATTAAGGGTGCTTCACCCTCCTGATAATGTGTCAGCGCATCCTCACCTACCACGATGGCATCATCAACAATAATACCCAGGGCCATAATAAGACCAAATAAGCTGATCATATTAATGGTTCCACCTACGGCATATAGTATCGCCAAAGTAGCCATAAATGAGACTGGAATGCCCACAGCTACCCAAAAAGCCACCCGTGCATTTAGAAATAGATATAAAATTAATACCACCAGAACCAGTCCGCCACCACCATTTTTCAGCAATAGATATATTCTGTCACGAATCATTTGCCAGCTTTCATCAAACACTTCTATTTTTATATTGGCTGGTAAAGTTGCCTGTTTTTCATCTACCCATTTGCGAAAAATTTCTGCCGCCTCTAATGCATTGCCCCCTTCTGTTCGCTGCAAGGCCAATTCAACAACAGTTTGTTGATCCTTAAGACGTAATACACCATCGGGATCAGCCTGGCGTTTAATGGAAGCTACATCACCAAGACGCATATAATCTGTGCTATTGCTAATAATAGGAATTTGCGCAAATTCTAACTCGCTGCGAGCTTGTTCTAAACTGCGCAATTCTTTAGTATTTTGTTGTCCGCCAATCGTTCCGGCAGGCATATCACGACTAAACTGAGCAATTCTTGCACTGATTTCATCCAATGTCATGTCAAGATATTGTAAACTTTCCACAGATATTTCAATAATTACCTGCTCATCAGGCAGACCATTGATTTCAACCTTATCAATACCTTTACGAGTCAATTCACGTTCAAATTGATTGGCCAGTAATCTTAGTTCGTGGAAGTCTTTAGGACCGGACAATATCAGTTTGACCACACCCTCATAACGAGTCAAAGTTTCAATTTGTGGTTGCTCTGCATCTTTTGGCAGGTTACGAAACTCTGATACTTTTTGTTTTACTTTATCCAGGGCTAAAATCATATCCACCCCTTCATAAAACTCAAGCTGAATTGAAGAGACATCCTGTGCCGATGTAGAGGTCATATTTTTCACATTATCTACAGATTTTAAAGATTGCTCCAAAGGAATAGTAATCCCCTCTTCAATATCTTCAGCACTGGCACCGCTCCAGATAACCCGGACACTCACTCTATCTAACTCAAAACTAGGGAAAAACTGAATATTCAGCTTTGCCAAAGCAAGCACACCAGAGAGGATCATAATGAGCATTAAAAGGTTGGAAGCAACCTTATGATGGGCAAAAACCGATAGGATTTTCATTTATTCTGAGTCTTAGAGATGCTATTGTCGATGCTAACAGTTTCGACTTTCAAACCAGTGAAAGCATTTGGCAAATGAGTAACAAGAATAGTATCTCCAGATTGTAAATCATCACTGCGAATCAATAACTGAGATTGTTGGACGCTGTTATCTATTTTCTGATTTGCCTGTAACTGATATTCACCAATCGTTTCTGCTTTTACCAACTCAAGCCGACTATCTACAATTTTATACAGTCGATCAGTACCATACATTGCCTGATAAGGTACTTTAATGAGATCTTTTTGTGCTGCTCTTTGTAAACTCAGCACAACAATAGAGCCAATTCTTAGATTTGGCTGAAGGCTTTCATCAATAGCAAAGATAGCATCAATACCACTCGCCTGGCCTTGTCCCGACAAACGATCCAGAGAGATATTCAGCTGACGGCCACCGGTGGATGCAATACCTGTTAGTTTAATATCTTCAAGCAGGTTATTTTGTATTTCATAGAGAATATTAATAGGTAGTTTTGCACGAATCTCTAATTGTTCTAATGAATAAAAACTGAGCAGTTTTTCATTGCTATTAACCCTGTCACCCTGCCCGACATTGAGTTTTGCGACAATACCGGTAAACGGTGCATACACCTGACTACGCTGTAATGCTAGACGACTTCTTTCCAAATCAGCTTCTGCCTGAAGTAATCGAGCCTGTAGTTGTTCCATTCTAGCGGGATATTCTTTCACTGAAAATTGCTTCATATTAAAACTTAGACGACGACTTTCAACTTGCTGCATCGCCTGCTCAGTCTCAGAAATAGATCCAAGGTTTTGCTTTTTTACTTTCTCAGCACGGGATAATGCCTTTTTACTGAGCTGTAATAGTTTTTTCTCATTGAGCAGTGAATCTTGATTAAGAATATGACGTAAGTCTTCAGCTTTTATCAGGGCATGTAATTCAGCAACCTTAGCCTGAGATTGTTTTAATAAGGGTTCAAAATCAGCCTGATCCAGGGCAAGCATTAACTGACCTTTTTCAATACGCTGTCCTTCTCTTACCAGAATTTTATCGACCTGACTGGATGCCGGTGCTGCTACATTAAATAAATCAAAACTCTCTATTTTTCCATAAAGAGTAATACTGGGAGAAAGCGTCTTTTTTTCAATAACATTTTGTTCAACACGCCAGACATGTTCCTTAAATTCAATATCAGCTGCTTTATCTTTACTACTGAGCATAATTTTAAAAAAAATAATGGCCACAACAAAAATAATGACTGGAATAATAGCTTTTTTTAACATTTTATATCAATGACCAATATCTGAGGTTTTATTTTAAGTATTGTCTGTACAAACAAACCGGAAGTTATAGAAATTTGTTGAGCATGTTTTTCAGAATCATCAAAAAGCGGTGTTGAAGCATATCCGCAACTAGGTGATTTAGATTTAACCAAATAGGCAAAAATATCAGGATGCTGCTTAAAGAAATTCTGTGCATAGGATTCTAACTCCGTGGTGACATCCAGTGTGTGATTTTCCACACCAAGCACCCGAATTTTCTGCTGTTTATTTCTAATAACTTGTATTTTTGCCCTGGGCACCCCTAAGCCAATACCCACTTCCGGACAAAAAGATATAAATTCAACTTCATCTTCTGCAATATTCAATTGTTTTAAAACTGAATTTTTATCAAAAGCAGGCAGGATTTTAGCATCATAGCGTACTTTCTCTCCTAATAAGCAGGCACTGATAGCAATTTGAACTTTTTTATTCATTAGAAGTGCCCACAGCCAAAAAAATTGGCATGAATCATTTTTAGTAACATTAAATACACTTAAAATGATTTGTGCAAAATTTTTGTTAACAAAGAGTCAGGCTTAATATTTGTTAGCTTTATCAGGTTCACCCAGTTCAATATAACTTTGTTTAATCACTTTTGAATTATTGGCGATGAGCTGACGATTATTTTTTGCCAGATTATTGGATTTAAGAGCCTGTTGAATTGCCTGGTGATAATTTTCCTGATAAAAATTGACCACAGCCATATTATGCCAGAGTTTTGCATTACTCGGCTCAATACGCAAGGCACGTTTTAAAGAATTTTCTGCTGACACATAATCATTCTTGTCCATCGATTGTTTGGATTGATTAATTAAATCAATCACTGCTTTCCGACTGGCTGGCACGCTTGCTTTTTTATTACTGGCTGGCTGATATTGCTTATCTATAGCTGCCGTTGTAATCACTTTTGCCTGCCCAGGATCCTCTTTATAAGTGACCGAATGGTCGTAAACCTCTACTTTGCTCGATTCTGCAGCTGAATAGGGTTTAGCCTCTGTTCTTGTATACTCAGTGGTAGTGGAAGCACAGGCATTCATCAGCGTTAAGGGAATTAATAAAATTATTATTTTTTTCAACATCAATTATCTTCTCTATTTTGTGTTATTCAAATAACTGTTCAAACCAATTTTTGCTATATTTTTTTTGTACTTTTCCCGATTGACAAGAGCGTTTATTTGAAGGTTCAGTACCTTTGACAAAAGGTAAATATTCAGCATTATTACATTTTCCTGACAATGTTAACTGATTTTTTGAATCAACCCAATGCCATTTAATTCCTTTAGGCTGGTTTTGTTCTAATTTACCCACATCCAACTGTTTCATCATCAGTCCCCAGACTCGTAAAGCTCCTGATGAACCGGTTAAACCTGCAGATTTATTATCATCTCTCCCCATCCAGACAACACCTACTAGATTTTGACCATAACCGGCAAACCAACTATCACGTAAATTATTTGTGGTGCCTGTTTTACCTGCCAATTGATTAGCCTGGGATAAATAACGTGCTAAGCCTTTTCCTGTGCCCATACTTACCACTTCTTGAAGGTTGGCATTGAGCAAATACATCAGATTTTCATCTATACGCCGTTCCACCTTAATAGGATAACGCTGTACCGGTTCATTCTGTTCATCCTGTACAGAAATAATACTATGCAAGGGTGAATAAAATCCCTGATCAGCTATGGTTTGATACATCTGTGTCACTTGCAGAGGTGATAAAGCAATAGACCCCAATAATACAGAAGGGTAAGGCAAGGCATCAGTTGCAGCACCTAATTTTCTTACCGTATTAAGCACCTTGTCCACGCCAATTTCCATGCCTAAACGGGCAGTGGATAAATTATATGACTTTGCCAGGGCCACATGCAGTGGAACCTGACCATGTTCTTTCTTATCATAGTTTTTGGGTTGCCAGTATTTTCCTTTAGAACTTTTTGCTGAAAAGGAGGTATCATTTAATACTGAAGCCAATGTGTATTGCTGTTCAAATGCCGTTAAATAAATTGCCGGCTTAATTAATGAGCCTATTTGTCTATGTGCATTAATCGCACGATTAAAACTACCTTCCTGGCTATCCTTACCACCTACTATCGCCAGAATTTCAGCAGAATTTCTACGACTGACCACAATAGCACCCTGTAGGTTTTTAGCCAGCTTTTTATTGGTGTATTTTAAGCGTTCTGACAAAGCATACTCTGCTGCCCATTGAACTTTTGGATCAAAGGTAGTAAAAATATTAAGTCCTTTTTTCTTTAAATCATCCTGATCATAATCCTGCTGCAATTGATTTTTAACACTATCCAAAAAGGCTGGAAAGCGTGAAGAACTATAAGATAAACGACGACTGACGCCAAGCGAGGATTTAAGCGCCCGTTGATATTGATTTTTAGTTAATAACTGTTGTCCAAGCATCACCTTTAAAACTGTATTGCGCCGTTTTAAAGCCCTATCCTCATGAGATCTAGGATTATACCAGGATGGTCCTTTAACCAGACCAGCAAGTAAAGCAATTTGTGCAGTTGATAATTGCTGGATTGGGCGTTTAAAATAAAATTCACTGGCCAGTGCAAAACCATGTACAGCACGCCGACCATCCTGTCCCAGATATACTTCATTAATATAGGCAGTTAAAATTTCATCCTTGCTATAATGGTATTCCAGTAATAAAGACATAATGGCTTCATTTAACTTACGAACCAGGGTTCTTTCTCTGCTCAGAAAATAATTTTTAACCAATTGCTGTGTTAATGTACTCCCTCCCTGAACTGTGGCACCAGCTTTGATATTTGTCCAGATAGCACGAATAATACCTTTGGGATCAATACCATAATGATCATAAAAACCCCGGTCTTCAACAGCTAATAATACCTCTTTTAATTTGTTCGGCACTTGTTGCTGAGTTAATAATAATCGGTCTTCATGAAGCTTTGGATGGATACTGCCAATTTGTGCTGGATCAAGTCGAATCAGTGAAATACTACGGCGGCGGCTCAAATCATAAATAGATTTAACCTGATTACTGCTAAATTTTATACGTAATTTACGTGAGACCTCATCACCATCAGGAAATGAAAATTCTCGTGTTACCACATCAATAACTTGTTTATTTATGGAAAAGCTACCCTGAGTGGAAGGTTTTTTATCCTTGCGATAACCTGCTAACAATAACTCTTTTTGCAGTTGTTTTGCAGATAAACTTGAGCCTGGATAGATTTCCAATGAGCGCGCATAAACCTTGGCTGGAATATCCCAAAGACGACCTTCAAATTTTTCCTTGATAATTGAGTTGAGATAAAAAGTATATAGGCTTAATAATATACCTCCTATAACAAAGGAATATATTGCTAGTTTTTTTATTGTTTGTCCAACACGAGATTTAAAGGATTTATTTGATACTCTTTTTTTTCTAGTTGATGATTTTTTTTTCGGCATAATTATTTCTTAAAAGTGTTCAGTCAATAAATTCTCTTATCTAACATAAAGTTATTCCACTGCCTTATTTGCTATTATAATGTTAGCAAAGCGACAGCGGCACAATTTTATTTGCTGATGGCTCCTAATACAAACAAAATACCTGAACGCTCGAGTCTTTATTATATATTGGCTGGAAAGTTGCTACAAGATATGGTGTGCCAGAATTTTTTTAAATTGATTTATTGTGATTTTGATTACTTTCATAGTTTTAATACAACACTATAATTATCTATACCCTAAAATCTAAATTGACTAATAAGTATTATCCTATGCCACTAATTAAAAGCTTTTTATACCATTTTAATCTCTTATCCATACTGCTCTTGTCTATTTTCTTGTTGTTGAATAGTGTAAGCATATTTGCAGCTGATCCACTTGAAATCTCTAATTGGGATTTGAATGCAATTAATGCTTCTCGCGTTGTTTACAGCAATAATGTTAATAAAGAATGTGATAAAAATAATCTTTATTTATCAGCAAAGGTGACTGACCAGCATATGACATCTCTGGATCATAAAACATTGACTCCATTATCTGAATTCATACAGGGAAATCTTGCTGGAAAGCCCCTTTATGACGATGAAGCTTGTTATACATTTCTTACCACAGAGGATGGATGGATTTGGAAGTATAATCTGCAAACAGGCAAACCTGTAATAAAAGTCAGAGTTGGACTTGAGACTGCTAATAGTGCTTTATCAAGTAATGGTCAATTTATATTGGTGGGAAATAAACAACCCGCTGATTTGATATTTCTTAAACCTGAAGATCTGAGTGTGGTTCAAATTATCCCGGTACAAGACCGTAAAGGCATTTTATCTCCCATCAATGCTGTCCATAATGCTGGTGAACTACACGGCTTTATTGTTGCACCACAGAACTTTCATCAAATCTGGAAAATCAGCTACCTTAACCCACCACCTATTGGCTTTGGTGACGGATGGAATCATGATTATCGTTGTTTGAAAGATCATATGGATAAACCTTTATTCCCGGTTAAACGATTGAGAATTGGCCAAACTTTAGAGCAATTTTATATAGACCAAAATAATATATATTTGATAGGTACTAATACTGCTGGGGAAGGAATTATTTTTGATCTTGATCTCAGTCGCATTATTAGTCACCTGAAAATTTTATTTTAATCAAAAAAATAGGTTGTACTGCAAAGAGTAACAACCTATATGCTTCTGTACATACTTGACAATGAACTATTTAGTCAAGTCCAATAACATTTTATTAAGACGGCTGACAAATGTGGCCGGGTCTTCTAATTGCCCACCCTCACTTAATAAGGCCTGTTCAAACAGAATTTTTGTCCAGTCATCAAAACGTTCACTATCACCGTCTTTGCTAAGACGCTGAACTAGAGGATGCTCTGGATTCAACTCAAAGATTGGCTTATGCCCCATCACATCCTGACCTGCCTGTTTTAATAGACGTTCCAAATTAGCACTCATATCATGATCACCAGTAACCAGACAAGCAGGAGAATCCGTGAGTCGATGCGTCATACGAACTTCTTTAACTTCATCACCTAGAGACTTAGTCACTTTTTCTAAGAAGTCCTTATATTCTTCCTGAGATTTTTCCTGCTCTTTCTTTTCTTCTTCATCTTCCATCTCACCCAGGTCTAACTCTCCACGAGCCACAGATTTAATAGACTTTTCTTCATATTCAGGTAAAGATGACATTAAGAACTCATCAACACGCTCATTGAGTAATAAAACTTCAATCCCCTTCTTACGGAAAACTTCCAAATGAGGACTATTTTTTGCGGCAGCAAAACTATCTGCAGTAATATAATAAATATCCTTCTGACCTTCTACCATACGAGAAATGTAGTCATCTAAAGAAACTTCCTGATCTTCTTTATCATCATGCGTACTGGAGAAGCGTAATAGTTTTGCAATTTTATCACGATTACCAAAGTCTTCCCCTGGTCCTTCTTTCATCACACGACCAAACTCTTTCCAGAATACTTTATAGTCATCAGTATCTTTATTAGCCATTTTTTGTAATAAAGCCAGGATCTTTTTCACTGAACCAGAACGAATATTATCCAGAACCTTAGAGTTTTGCAGAATTTCACGGGATACATTTAAAGGCAAATCATTGGAATCAATAATACCTTTAACAAAACGTAAATAATTAGGCATTAACTTTTCAGTTTCATCCATAATAAATACACGACGTACATAAAGCTTGATACCGTGTTGGCGATCACGTTCCCATAAATCAAATGGTGCTCTCTTAGGTACAAATAATAATGAAGTATACTCGTACTTACCTTCTACTCGATTATGAGAGCGCGCTAATGGCTCTTCAAAATCATGTCCCACATGCTTATAAAATTCTGTATATTCTTCATCCGAAATTTCTGTTTTAGGACGTGTCCATAATGCTGAGGCACTATTGACAGTTTCATATTCAATCACGTCTTCGATATCTTCCACAACTTCTTCTGCTTCCTCACCCTCTTCACCCGGCATTGGCGGCATAGGAGGTGTTGCTTCTTTAAGCATTTCAATGGGCACAGTAATATGATCAGAATAAGTGCGGATCACATTTCTTAAACGCATACCATCAAGAAACTCATCAGCATCATCTTTAAGGTGTAATACAATTTCAGTACCACGAGTGTCTTTATTAACTGTTTCAATATTGAATTCACCTTCACCGGCAGATTCCCATGAAACAGCCTGATCCGCACCGGCACCGGCACGACGAGTTGTCATGGTGACTTTATCTGCAACGATGAAAGATGAGTAAAAGCCTACACCAAACTGACCAATAGCATTAGCATCTTTCTTTTGATCGCCGGATAAGGAATCCAAAAATTCACGCGTACCTGATTTGGCAATCGTACCGATATTTTCAACCACTTCATCACGTGACATACCGATGCCATTATCAGATAAAGTCAGTGTTTTTGCTTCCTTGTCAAAGGATAGGCTAATTTTTAAATCTGTATCACCATCATAAAGCTCACTTTCACTAATAGCTTCAAAACGTAACTTATCAATCGCATCTGATGCATTAGACACTAGTTCTCTCAGAAAGATTTCTTTATTACTATATAAAGAATGGATCATTAATTTCAATAACTGATTGACTTCTGTTTGAAAGCCTAATGTTTCTTTATGTGCTTCAACACTCATTCATTTTCCCCTATAGGATTAGTTCAAAAAATATAAATTTTATACTAAGTATTTATTCCTAGAAAAAATGGGGTCAAATTTTATACTTTCAAGGCAATATCAAATATGGGCTATCGAATAGCTTACATAAATCAGGTATTATGCTTTTTTGCTTTCTAAATGAGGAAATTACTATGCCTATAATGACCATAAATTCTTCACCTTTTGATGATCAAAAACCTGGAACATCAGGTTTAAGAAAAAAGGTTAAGCACTTCCAACTAGAAAATTATCTGGAAAATTTTGTACAGTCTATTTTTGATTCTATTGGAGATTTTAAAGGAAAATCACTGGTTTTAGGTGGAGATGGGCGATATTTTAATAAAGATGCCATTCAAATTATTCTAAAAATGGCTTCTGCTAATGGTTTTGCTAAGGTCATAGTCGGTCAAAATGGTATTTTTTCCACGCCTGCAGCCTCAGTTGTTATCCGCAGATATAAAACTTTCGGTGGTATTATTCTTTCAGCCAGCCATAATCCAGGCGGTCCTGATGAAGATTTTGGTATTAAATACAATACAGCCAATGGTGGACCTGCTCCAGAAAAAATAACTGATGCCATTTTTAATAGAACTAAAGAAATTAACCAGTATCAAATCATCACAGATGAAGATGATATTGATTTAAGTAAAATTGCAACTCATCAACTCAATGACATGACTGTTGAAATCATTGACTCTGTAACAGATTATGCAGAACTAATGGCTGATCTATTTGATTTTACAGCTATAAAAACCATGATTAGCAACGGCTTCACACTCTGTTTTGATGCCATGCATGCTGTAACCGGCCCCTATGCCAAAGAGATCCTTGAAAATCAATTAGGAGCCAGTACCGGCTCAGTCATTAATGGCATTCCAAAAGAAGATTTTGGCGGCGGCCACCCTGATCCTAATCTAGTGCATGCTGAAACTCTGGCTGAATTAATGTTTTCTGAACAGTCACCGGACTTAGGTGCCGCATCTGATGGCGATGGTGATAGAAACATGATTGTAGGCAAGCATATTTTTGTCACACCCAGTGATAGTCTGGCAATTATAACGGCTAATGCTGATAAAGTGCCTGCATATAAGGGTAAAATATCCGGTGTAGCACGCTCCATGCCGACCAGCCAGGCACCCGATCAGGTAGCGAAAAAATTAGGCATTGATTGTTATGAAACCCCTACTGGCTGGAAGTTCTTTGGCAACCTAATGGATGCAGATAAAGTGACTCTCTGTGGCGAAGAAAGTTTTGGTACCGGTTCTAACCATATCCGTGAAAAAGATGGCCTTTGGGCAGTATTATTCTGGCTGAATATTCTGGCCGCACGAAATGAATCGGTAGCAGATATTGTACAACAGCATTGGCAGGAATTTGGTCGTAATTATTATTCTCGTCATGATTATGAAGCTGTAGAATCTGATTTAGCGAATAAAATGATGGCTGGATTACAGGATAAGGTTAAAACACTTGGTGGAACAACTTTTGGTTCTTTAGTAGTTAGCTATAGCGATGATTTTTGTTATACTGATCCCGTTGACAATAGTATTAGTGAGCATCAGGGGATACGCATTGGTTTTAGCAATGGTTCCAGAATTATCTTCAGACTTTCAGGCACGGGCACCAGTGGTGCCACTATCCGTATCTATTATGAAAGCTATGAAACCGACCATCAACAAATGAATCAGGATACTCAGGAAGCCTTAGGTGAGTTAATCGATATATCATTAGAAGTCAGTCAGTTACAACAAATAACTGGACGTGATAAGGCAACTGTTGTTACTTGATGGCTATACTTAGGGTTAAAAAAGATCAAGAGACAAAAGAAGGGGTGGCGTTCGGATAAGTACTTTAGGAACGATTGCACAGAGAAGTAGTTGGCATTATTGGGGACGCTCAAGGCCATCCATGGCACGCTATATGAAAACATCCATGTTTTCATAATCCCCAATAATGCCAACTACTTCTCTGCACACTCTCCCACTGTATTTATCCTCACTTTTGGAGGTTGAAGAGCAAAAGCAAAAGAAAAGTCCAAAGCAATAAAAAGAGAGCCCGTAACAACAAGCAGTTTCACATTTCTATGATGAACCTTGATTTTGCTCTAGCTCTAGCTTTTTCTTTTGCTCTTCCGCCCCCAGAGAGGAAATGACATAAGAGCAATTTGGTATGCAGGTTATAATTCAGGAGGCTTTTCGAGCCATGGATGGCGAGGCTGAGCGACACATGGATGTGCTTGAGCGTCCTCCTGAACTATAACCTGCATACCGAAGTGCGTTTTATACACCATTTCCAAACGATTAATGAGAATGACTATTTATGGATTTTAATACTTTTATTTTAGAAAACGAGATACCTCTTCGTCTGTTATTTTTCTTTGGTATTTTCGCTATTATGGCCACCTGGGAAATAATCAAACCCAAACGAGTACTATTATTACCAAAAATGCAACGCTGGCTAAATAATTTAGGTTTAGTTTTTTTTAATTCCATTCTTTTGCGCCTTCTCTTTCCAGCAGCGGCTGTAGGAGTCGCTGCATTTGCCAGTGAACATGGATGGGGCTTACTAAATTATTACTCCCTACCCTTTGCACTTTCAGTGATTTTATCCATTGTTATTATGGATTTTATTATTTATTTACAACATATCATGGTACATGCAGTACCTTTATTATGGCGTCTGCATCGTGTCCATCATGCAGATCTGGATTATGATGTCACTACCGGGGCTCGTTTTCACCCTATTGAAATCATTCTTTCTATGTTAATAAAATTTTCCACTATTGTTGTATTAGGGCCTCCTATTATTGCCGTCATACTTTTTGAAATCATTCTCAATGCTTTAGCCATGTTTAATCATTCTAATGTGGGACTCCCTAAACCTCTGGAAAAGTATATTCGCTGGTTTATTGTCACACCAGATATGCATCGGGTTCACCATTCTGTTGAAGATGATGAAACTAATAGTAATTTCGGCTTTAATTTAACTTGCTGGGATCGTCTATTTGGTACTTATCGAAAGTATCCCAGAGATGGTCAATTAGGTATGATTATTGGCATTCATCATCATAAAGATCCTAAACAATGTAATCAGTTTTTAGGCATGTTGTTATTACCCTTTCAGGGTAAAATTTCTGAATATGCCATTAATACTCGTCGTTGGGAACCCAAAGAAAATACTAGAGCAAAAGAAGAGAAGAAATAAATGTTTACTGGAATTGTACAAGGTGTTGGCCTGGTTGTTGATATTATTAAAAAAGAAAATTTTCAAACCCATATTATTGAACTGACTCCAGCATTATTAAAAAACTTACAAATTGGTGCATCTATAGCTCATAATGGTTGCTGTCTGACAGTCACAGAAATTAATAACAATCTGGTTTCATTTGATTTAATGCAGGAAACTCTTAGGGTCACTAATCTAGGTGATTTAAAAATAGGTCATAGCATTAATATTGAACGTGCTGCTAAATTTGGTGATGAAATTGGTGGTCATCAAATGTCCGGACATATTTTAGTAACCGCTCAAGTATCACAAGTCATGCGCTCTGAAAATAATTGCCAAATCTGGTTGGAACTGCCATTGGATTATCAAAAGTTTATTTTTACTAAGGGCTATATTGGTATTGATGGCATCAGTTTGACCATAGGTGATGTAAAAAAAGATTCTGACAATCAGACCTGCTTATTTAATGTTAATCTTATACCGGAAACACTGGAACGCACCAATATTGATACAAGAGAAATTGGCGATAGGATCAATATAGAAATTGATCCGCAAACCCAGGCCATTGTTGAAACAGTTGAAAGGATTATAAAGCAGAATGCAAGTATCTAAATTATAATCCTAATGTTAATTTACTTATCTCCGGTATAGATTGAATCAACTTTTTGCAGACCTCTAGGAAGTTTATTACCTCGACGACCACGTTCATTCATATAATGCTCTAAATCACTCCCTTTTAGAGTTAAATGACGTTTGCCGGAAACAATAGTAAGTTTTTCATCAGCTGGTAATAAAGTAATTGCCTGTATATACTCTTCACGATCCACTACTCTGGAAGAAGGAATAGAAATAATTTTTACCCCTTTACCCTTAGCCAATAATGGTAAATCAGAAAGTGAGTGAATCAATAAACGCCCTTCATTACTAACAGCAACGACTTTATCAGTTTCAACATCTATAACAGCTAAAGGTTCTAATACTTTTCCACCTGCTGGAATTTTAATTAAAGCCTTACCTTTTTTATTTTTACTGAACATATCACTGAGTTTACCGACAAAACCATAACCCGCATCGGTACTAAATAGGTAAAGCTGAGCTTCATTAGTATTCATAAGAACAGAAATAAATTCGACATTTCCAGTAGGAGTCAAACGACCAGTTAATGGTTCTCCCTGGCCCCGTGCTGATGGTAAAGTGTGTCCTGATAGAGAATAACTACGACCACTACTATCTAAAATAGCCACTATTTGATTGGTTTTGCCCTGCGTACTGGCTCTAAAGCCATCCCCTGCTTTATAGTTGAGTGATGAGGCATCTACATCATGTCCTTTAGCAGCACGGATCCAGCCTTTTTCTGAAAGTACCACTGTAATAGGATCCGCCCCAACTAAATCTGTTTCTTCCATGGCTTTGGCAGCATCACGGCTCACTATAGGAGAACGACGTTCATCACCATGTTTTTTGACTGCCTCTTTTAACTCTTTTTTAATCAAAGTTTTCATACGTTGACGTGAACCCAATGTTGTTTGCAGCCAGTCACGTTCTGTTTGCAGCTCCAATTGCTCTTCTTGAATTCTCATTTCTTCCAGCTTGGCAAGATGACGTAATTTCAAGTTAAGTATGGCTTCTGCCTGAATATCAGACAATTTAAATCTGGCCATTAATACAGGCTTAGGTTTTTCCTCTGTGCGAATAATATGAATCACTTCATCAATATTTAAAAAAGCAATCATAAAACCATCAAGTAAATGCAAACGCTCATTGACTTTATCCAGACGAAATTGCAAACGCCTGCGCACCGTTTCGAAACGATAGAGAATCCATTCTGTTAAAATGTTTTTAAGATTTTTAACCTGTGGCCTTCCATCCAGGCCAATCATATTCATATTTACCCGATAGGTTTTTTCCAGATCAGTGGTAGCAAAAAGGTGCTGCATTAACTGCTCAAGATCTATTCGATTGGAACGAGGAGTAATAATTAGACGTGTTGGATTCTCATGATCAGACTCATCTCTTAGATCAGAAACCATGGGCAATTTTTTGGCCTGCATCTGGGCAGCTATTTGTTCTAAAACTTTACCTCCGGATGTTTGATGGGGTAAGGCAGTGATAATAATATCATTGGCTTCTTTCTCAAAACAGGCACGCATACGAATAGAGCCATGTCCTGTTTGATACATTTTAAAAATATCATCTTTAGACGTAATAATCTCTGCATCAGTTGGATAATCAGGCCCCTTAACCACTGTACAGATTTCATCCAGTGTTGTAGTAGGTGTATCTAATAATAAAATACAGGCTGCTACAATTTCGTTGAGATTATGCGCAGGAATGTCAGTCGCCATACCCACAGCAATCCCTGTAGTACCATTAAGTAAAATATGTGGAACCTGTGCCGGCAATAATCTGGGCTCATCCAGCGTACCATCAAAATTAGGTTCCCAGTCTACTGTCCCCTGTCCTAGCTCATCTAATAAAACTTCTGAAAAAAGAGAGAGTTTAGATTCTGTATAACGCATGGCGGCAAAGGACTTAGGATCATCCATAGAACCCCAGTTACCCTGGCCATCCACCAGAGGATAACGATAGGTAAAAGGCTGTGCCATTAATACCATAGCTTCATAACAGGCAGTATCTCCATGAGGATGGTATTTACCTAATACATCACCCACAGTTCGAGCTGATTTTTTATGTTTGGCTGTAGATTTTAAGCCCAGTTCAGACATGGCATAAATAATTCGCCTTTGTACCGGCTTTAAACCATCCGCAATGTGCGGTAAAGCACGATCAAGAATAACGTACATGGAATAATCCAGGTAGGCTTGTTCGGTAAAGGTCTTTATTGGAAGGGATTCAACCCCATCTTCCTGAAAAAATGTCTCAGACATAAGGCAGCTTCTATCTCGAATTTAACTAAATGATTTTGATGAGGCTATTTAACAACATTCTTTCCCGTAAATAAAGCCTTCTAAGTAACTTAAATTTTTCCACCATCATTGTGTAGTTGTTATGTTACTACAAATGATGCTGGCTAAATTCAAGTTTGGCTGAAGGCTCTTAATTGTTTTAAATCACTTTCAGGTTAGAAATTTATAGACTTTATTTGTTATTATGGATAATAATGTATAAAAACCACTAAAACATTACATAAAAATAACAATCAAGTTGAATTCATGCATTTAACAAAATATATATTACTTTATTTAAGCTGTCTGATTATTTTACCATCCCAGTCTTTTGCTAACCCCCCTCCTGCCTATGAGGGAAGAAGGCTTTATGTGTCTTATTGTCAATTATGTCATGGTACAGAGGGTAAAGGTGACGGAGCTTTGGCTAAATCTATGCAGATAAACCCAGCCGACCTGACCACAACCGTTCGCTCAAGAAGCGATACCATTTTAACAAAAATTATCACTGGTAATGGCAAGCAAACTATCACTGGTCGGGATCGTCACAATATACTTAGTGAAGCCATGCCCGAATGGAAAGATATTTTCAATGATAAACAAGTCAAAGCATTAATTGCCTATTTACGTTTTCTTGGCAGTGCAAAACATGAGTTAATGGGTGATCCTAAGGTGGGATATAATCTCTATCAGCAATACTGTCAGGTTTGTCATGGTGTTGAAGGTGATGGTGATGGTATTATGACGCAGTTAATGGGTATCATGCCCATGGATCATACCAACCCCAATGAAACCAATAGTCTTAACAACCATGAACTGGAAAAAAGCATTTTAGATGGCAAGGGGAAGTTTATGCCTGCATGGCGCCATATTCTTAGTCAAAGTGATGTTGAAGCTTTGATTAGTTATATCCGCCTGCTGTCTCATTAAGTATTCTTTATAGCATTCCTGAACAACAAAATGACAACATTGCAAAAAAGAATGGCCGACCATGGATTTGAATCCAATGATGATTATGAGTATCAGTTGCGCTGCCTGGAAAATTGTACATTTAATGGTATAAAAACAATTAATATTGAGGGTCATAAAGGGCGTCGTAAAACAGCCTTTGCCAGTGCTCTGGGTAGAGCACTGGCATATCCTAACCTGCTTTATTATGATTTCACCCAAAAAAATTCCTTGGAAGGTAAGGTGGTTATCCCGCCCAGTGAAGATGAACATGGGATTGCAGAACAGCCGGTTTCTGACTTTGATCATATTATGAGTGAAAGCTGTGCATTTAGTGAGGGAGAGCAAACGGTATTAATTCTGGATCAATTACAATTTGCTGACTTTAAAGATCATATTCGTATTTATCATTTTATCAAATCCTGCGAATGGATTTATGGCGATAATAAGCTCAAAGCCAATACAAAAAACTTATTATTCTTATTAATTAGTGAAGATTCTCTCTATCATAGTTTACAAAAATGCAGTTTTAGGGTCTGGATTAATAATGTCTCATCAGCTCATAAAAACTATTCACCCGCTGATTTTGATCTTTATGATGATGTTTTACCCGTAATGACAACCTTGGCTAGTGTATTTGATAAACTGGAAGTTGCTCCCACTCATAGCGAATACAAAAATATTCTGCAGGATGTTCACTATACCATCCATACTGAACAACAACTCATTCATTCTTTATATGGTTGGATGGAAGGGATTGATCGTGAATTAATCTATTCTAAAGCAATGTTACCGCTATTAACTCAGGTCATTGAACAAATACAGACCTATCATGGAGTGGATGAGGTGGTCATAGGCGAATGAATTCATTAAAAAATAATACGATCATAAGTCCAGTAAAGACCTATCAATGCAATAATTAAAGATCCTGGAATAACCACAACTTTTCGATACTGCTGATCATCTGCTAAATGACGACGCAATCCATAGCCTAAAAACAAGTAGGCTATTAATATAATAGCCAATTGAGCAATCTCCACACCAATATTAAAGCTGATTAAAGCCGTGGCAAAATCATTTTCCGGCATACCAAAATCAGTCAAAACACTGGCGAAGCCTAATCCATGTAATAAACCAAAACCAAAAACTATGAACAAACGACTCTTATGTAATTTTGGCGATAGGATATTTTCTATAGCAATAAAAGCTATCGATAAGGCAATCAGTGGTTCAACAATATTAGCCGGTAAATTGATCACCCCATTCATGGAAAGACCAAGTGTAATCGTATGAGCAATGGTGAACATCGTCACTTGCCATAATAATGGGCGCAAATGAATACTAAGCAGGAAAATACCCAGAATAAATAAAATATGATCCAGTCCCTTGGGCAGAATATGTTCAAAGCCTGAAACCAGATAGGTGGATATAATTTCTGATAGACTTTGCTGAGTAAAAACTTCAGTGAGAGAGAAAGGCTGACTCGTCTTATCCTCTCTCAGCCATTGCCAGGCAGACCAATGCCATTTTTCATTAGTCTCATCAATTTGCCTGACTCTGACGGCATTATCGCCAAAACTCATGGGATAATACCAACTTAGTGATTTAGCTGTTATAGGTGCTTCACCTGTCAGGCTAATCACACTAATTCTTGGGACTTTTACATAACCGGGTTCTGGGATTTTTACCGCAGTAATTTTAAATGCTGTGGGCTGTTGGTCAAATGACAACTTTATCTGCTGATAAAACTGATTTTCAAATTTCTGAAAAGAAGCTAATAGTTGTTCCTTAGGTAAGGCTCTTAATTCATCATAAGCCTGGGCATTGGGTGCATCCTTGGTATTCTTATAGCGGCTATTAATACCTGTTAATAGTGCTTCAATACTAGCACGAACTTCAATACTAAAACTACCATTCGTATTAACACTGATTTCAACTAAGGCCGGTTTAACAACATCCGCATGGCTGGAGAATGAAATGGAAATCAGTAAAAAAAATATCAATAAATAAAAATGAATTTGCCTAAACATAATAGTACACATCAGTAAAAATATTATTACTATAAAAGTTACAGGGTATTATTTCCATAATGATGACACTGCCACACCTTGTGCACCAACTTGTTTAGCATCATTTAAATCAGTCACCTGCATCCCACCCAGGGCATAAACAGGGCAACTCACTTGCTTGATCATTTGACTAAATTGTTGCCAGCCAATACCTTCTAACTCAGGATGACTAGAAGTTGCCTTAACTGGCGAAAGTAAGATGATATCAGCAGAAAACTTTTCCGCCAGTTTCATTTCTTCAAGTGTATGGCATGAAATAGATAATAATTTATTTGTAGCAACAGGTCGTTCCAGGTGTTCAGATAAGGCATAACTATTTAAATGCAAACCATTGGCATTAGTTTGTTGAAAAATATCAACAGAAGTTGCCAATAATAAAATCGCATTAAACTGCAGACAAACTGAGTTTGCAATATTGGCTAATTCTAAATATTCATCAGAGTCTATAACACCTTTATTTTTAAGTTGAACAATTTTATTACCCTGAGAAAGAGCATCGCTCAACTTATTTTTAAAGTCATTATGATCACTAAACTTACCCGACATCATATAAAATTCAGCTAATGTATCATTTATCATATAAATTTACTCTAAATATGGATATTTCAAAAAAAGTTTGTATCCGGCCAGAACAACAGCAATGGAGAGATGGCATAGGTGGTTTAAGGGTTGTATCACTGCATGAATTTGAAACTAAAAGCACTGCATTAGTATTTTGGCCGAAAAATGAGCTTTTCCAGCCACATACACATATGAGTCAACATTATCCTCGAGTCGAAGAGGAAAGCCTGATTTTAGTAAAAATCGGACACTTATAAAGCTGCAGACATTCTTTTTGTTTATGTTTTCTTAACACCAATGAGTTCAATTTCATAACCATCAGGATCTTTTACAAAAGCAATGATGGTATTGCCTGCATTCATTGGACCTGCATCACGTGTTATTTCACCACCCTGACTTCTAATTTGTTCAGTTGCTCGATAAACATCATCCACTTCAATGGCAAGATGACCAAAACCTGTTCCCTGCTCATAATGATCAGTATCCCAATTGTGTGTCAACTCAATCACGGTATTAGTGCTTTCATCACCATAGCCTAGAAATGCCAAAGTAAAACGTCCCTCAGGATATTCTTTTTGACGTAATAGAGTCATTTCTAAAATATTTGTATAAAATTCGATTGAACGCTGTAAATGAGCAACTCGGATCATGGTGTGAAGAATTCGCATAAAAAATTCCTTTTTAAATATTAAGCAATAAAACTGATCAGTCAGTTACCTGGAATGATGGATTGTTTTACTGGCATTATTTAAAAGTCTGTTACTCATTTAGATATTAATATGTAGCAAATATTAGTTTTTACTTTGTTGGATAAGACCTGAAAGACGTTGCGCAGGAACATAGCCTGGTAAGCTCGTACCATCTTCCAGAAACATCGATGGTGTACCATTCACACCCAATGCCTGACCTAACTGAAATTGTTGTGCAACAGGATTATCACAAGTTTTATCAGCAATACTCTTTTTTTCCTTAGCATCACCCATGGCTTTTTGTGGATTATCCGAACACCACACATTCACTGATTTTTTATATGAATCTGAACCAATACCAGCTCTAGGGTAAGCCATATATTGAATAGTAATTCCAGCTTCATTATAATCTGCCATTTCACGATGCAATTTCACACAATAAGGGCAGTCAATATCCGTAAAAACGGTTACTTTTGCTTTTTCATTTTTAGCAGGATAGGCAATCATTTTGCTTTCATCCATAGACTTTAACAAAGCTGATCTAGCTTCACCGCGTTTCTTTTCCGTTAAGTTTTCGCGACTACTCACATCAATTAAATCACCACGAAACATGATAGAAGCATCTTTATTGAAATATAAAACAGTTGAACCATAACTGACTTCATATAAACCCGGTACTGCTGTTTCATCAATACTGCTTGGCTGAGTACCCGGCATTAGGTTTGTCAGAGCCGCATCTAATTCTGGTGTTGATTTTGCTAAAGCAGTACTAGTGATTATCAAACTACCTGCTGTTAAAACTGCTGCAATTGCTGGTATTAATTTAAACATATTTATCCTATTTATTATGGTTATTATGGTTATAATTAGCTCTTGAATAACAAAAGTTTTACCACCATAAATTATAGAAATTTAATGTTACTACAATTTATGGTGGCCTTGTTATGTTGGCTGAGGGCTCTTAATTAAGTGTTTAATCTCTAAAGTTTGTATATTGTAAGGCGACTGGCAAATCAAGCTCTCTCAACATAGCCATTACTGCCTGTAAATCATCACGCTTTTTCCCTGTGACACGTACTTGCTCACCTTGAATAGATGACTGTACTTTTAATTTTTTATCTTTAATTAATTTTACAATTTTACGACTGGTATCCTTATCAACCCCTTGTTTGATCAATAGTTTTTGTTGAACTTGTTTACCCAGAGGTTTTAAATCCCCTTCTTCAAGGCTTTTTATATCTACTTTACGACGTACTAATTCTTTATGCATAATATCTAAAACTTGTTGTACCTGAAACTCACTTTCACTACTAAGAATCACTTCTTCTTTATTTTGCTTCACACTGGTATCAGTGCCTTTAAAGTCATAGCGTTGTTTAATTGCACGATTAGCATTGTCTACGGCATTACTGAGTTCATGTAAATCCACTTCTGAGACAATATCAAATGATGGCATTTTTAATTCCTAGGGCTAAACAAGAATAGTCTATTAATAATATAGGGATAATTTAATTAAAAACAACGACTTTCCATTTTAATTAACTAATTATATTTGTCAATCATCTAACCTCTGGGATGGTGCTGTGAATGTAATTCTTTTAAGCGTTCTTTGGCGACATGAGTATAAATTTGCGTGGTCGATAAATCACTATGTCCTAATAGCATTTGTACAACTCTTAGATCTGCACCATGGTTTAATAGATGGGTAGCAAAAGCATGGCGTAAAACATGTGGTGATAGAGTGAGGGAAATACTGGCCTGTCGGGCATAGCGTTTCACTACATACCAGAAAGTTTGTCTGGTCATTCCACCGCCTCGACGTGTGACAAATAATTTATCAGATACTGATAAGTTTAATAAATCAGCACGGGCATATTTCAGATAACTGCCTATCCAGCTTAAGGCTTC
>JADFVK010000173.1 GCA_015222495.1 Pseudomonadota bacterium | reverse complement strand
GCAGTATCACCCAGATATGATTTCATCAGACCAAAAGAATCATATTGTTTCACCATAGAGGTTAATGATTTATAGTAATTTGTAACCTGAGTTTGCTCCATAGCGGTATTTACATGGGGTTTAATCAGTTGAGTTAATTCTGCAGAGGTATTTTTTCTAAAATAGTCAGTTGCCGCTGTATCTGAGCCTGCTAAAATACCCTGTGCATCACGCAATGACATTTTACTGATTTCATCCACAAAAATATCACTTACTTGTGGAACTGCTTGCTCTGCAGCACGATTCATACTAGTCACAAAATCATCCATTACTTTGTCCTGACCTGCCGCACGCAATAATTTATCAACGGTTTTCATTTCATCCGGCAGCATAATCTTAACAGCCTGATCATTTAAAAAACCACCATCTTTACCTAACATAGTAATTGCATTGGCAACCCCGACATCTAATGCTTCTTTTAAGCCTTGAGAGACTTTATCATTGGATAGTGATGAACCAACACTGACAGCATCTGTAGTTCCTGTTGAGCCTTTAAGTAGATCATCTGCTTGTTTAAGAGCATCTTGCCAACCCGCAAAACAACTAGTTGATATAATGATACTTGTAGCGAAGATAATACCAGCGAACAGATTTTCTTTTAACATTTTTATTCCTATATATTTACTATTTAGTTATTTGATTCATTAAATTTACCAAACAGGATAAGTAAGTTTTTGTTTTTGCAGCACCAGTCTATTTTGCTTAGCACTACGGCCTTTTTTAACTTCAGTTTCATAGAGTAGTTCCTGTTTTTCTCCCACTCCTAGCTTGCTATAAATATCAACAGATTGAAAATCATGCTTTTTAATATCCAATTCACTTTTAATAATAGCATCACCATAAATAATACGACGTATTTCAATGTCAATTGCTTTATCTGTATAATTTCTCAGTTCCTGTGTATAAAGACTATGATCATTCCAACCGGATACAGTACTGCGATGGTCCACTATTACCCGACCATCGTCAATACGTCGATGCACATTGGCTTTACGATAGTACATCCAGATATTATCCCGCCAGTTCTTTAAATTAACTAAGTTAAAATGAACTTCAGGATCAACACCGGTATTCAATTCAATCTTTTCTCCAATAGAAGTATATTTCAATGTTAAACCAGCAATATAGTTCAAACTCCCCTGTTTGTTTTTTTGATAAATCTGTATTTTTCCCTGTGGTAAGGGTGATTCACCCAAAGAAGAAGCCTGATCATTTTTAAAAATCAACACTTTGGCCAGATAATAACCGTATTCTCTGGATCTATAACGATAAACTGTTTGTATTTTAATGGCTTTTGCATAAGCGCTACGTAAACGCTTCGACCATTGGTTAGGAATAGTCTCAGTACCTTCGATAGAAAAAATGGTATATTCACTCAGACCTTCTTTTGCCACCTGTTTTTCTTCTTCCAAAACAGGTAATACCATGGCCATATCACTCATGCCATAAGCCCCTGCGGGCTGTGCCATAATTTTCCTGGCTTCCTGCTGGCGAATATCTTTACGCTGATGCTGTATTTGTTTATTGGATAGTTTTTCCTTCTTTAACTGTGCCCTGCCCACTAATTCATTCACTCTTTCCACTAAGTTGATCTGACCAATGACCAGTCTGATTTGTGCATTTTCATAATCCTCACCGGAATAATTAGTAATACGCACAAAATTATCCATGGACATGCTTTCACCCTCTGCATCCAACATTGCGGAATAATCTGCCTGCCAGGAAATACCTGAGGTAAAATAAGAAATTTCTACACTTGCCAAAGCCTCCATAGCACTTTCGATATTCCAGTACAACATCTGTGGTTTTGCATGTGGAAAGATTGTATTGTTAAGTGTCATCTGCATTGGATGAGAAACAAATCTCAGCTGAACGGAGCTTGGATCAATTTGCGTATTAGCCCAGCTGAACTGCAAACGATTAATGCCCTTTTTTATACTGATCTGACGAGTCTCTTTCACCAGGGTCAGGTCTTCTGAATTATAAATGGTGAGTTGAACACTATCCCGAGCTGGCAGGGTAGATAAATCAATATTTTTAGCATTAGCATGGCTAAACAATAAAACACTTAAAGCTAAGAATAAAATAAAAAACATTTTCATTATTTTCACCACTCATTCTTTAAATTGATATTCAGCTTCTTTTCTAACTTAAGCACATTTTCTGAATCATTAGTATCAGTTAACTTCTCTCCTGCTGCTTGCCTACCGGGAAGAGTAACTGCATAGGCGATGCTTTGGCTATTGGTTCTCTCTTTAATCGGTGCACTTCTAAAATTAGTATCCTGACCAATATTCCATTCAATAGCCTGTTGTTGTGAGCGTTGAGGTAATACTTCATTTCTTAGATGAACCAGAGACTCTTCTATAATTAAGGTCACCTCATCTTCTTTAAAATTTTCAATTTCATATTTAAGTAGAATATCAATATCCTTTAGATTACCATTAATATGACGCTGATTTTTTCTTTCAATCACCCGCTTCACGACTATGTCCCGAGCCTGACCAATATAAAGCTGTTGTTTATCACCACGAGCTGTATATTTTCCCCAGTCCTCCCCCATAAAAACCTGACCGCCTGTTTTATCCTGCTGGTAAATCCTAACCTTACCCGGAGCGAGGGAATGTTTGCCTAATTCATGTTCTGCATCATTATGTAATTGATAATGCATTAGAACATTCAGTTTATCCTGTGCACGATCGCGATAGCCTAATTGAGCGGCATTAACAGTATAGGTTTTCTCAACTGGTATACCTTCATACTGGTGATTTAAAAATTCCTGAGTTTCATTAATTCCTATAGGCAGGATCTGAATTTTATCTGATCCAGTATTCATTGCAGCATCGATAAACTCTTCACCTGATTGATTAATGACCTGAATATATTGCTTTAAATTCATCTGTGTTTCGTCCACATTAGTGGTAGCAATATAATGGTATTTTTTATGCAGATGATT
>JADFVK010000172.1 GCA_015222495.1 Pseudomonadota bacterium | reverse complement strand
GCACTGCAAAAAGCATTTACAAAAATAAGAACAGGACGTGCTCATCCTAGTTTACTGGATCAGATTTCGGTTTCGTATTATGGTGCGGCAACGCCATTATCACAGGTAGCAAACGTTTCGGTTGAAGATGCCCGTACATTAAAAGTGTCACCTTGGGAAAGGGATATGACACAAGCAATAGAAAAAGCCATTATGAATTCTGATTTGGGCTTAAACCCTACGACTCAGGGTATGTCTATACGTATTCCCTTACCTCCATTGACTGAAGAGCGTCGTCGAGACCTGGTTAAAGTGGTGAAAAATGAAGCAGAAAATGGACGTGTTGCTATCAGAAATATTCGTCGTGATGCTAATTCAGAAATTAAAGAAGCTTTAAAAGAAAAAATGATTTCTGAGGATGAAGCGCATGGTGGGGAGGAAAAAATTCAACAAATAACGGATAAATTTATCAAAGAAGTAGAAAAGCATCTTGAGGTTAAAGAGGCTGACTTACTTTCAATGTAAATATTTTCTAGTTTCAGGATAAAGCATGGTCGCTAACAGTAAAGACTTAATGACCGATAATGGCAATCCCCGTCATATTGCCATTATTATGGATGGCAATGGTCGCTGGGCGGTCAAAAAAAAGATGCCCAGAATTATGGGACATAGAGCAGGTGTTAAAACTGTCAGAAATGTTGTCGAGTTTTGTGTAAAAGAAAAGATAGAGGTTTTATCTTTATTTGCTTTCAGCAGTGAAAATTGGCGTAGGCCCAAAAAAGAAGTCAACATGTTAATGGAGTTGTTTATGGGAACACTCCAGTCTCAGGTTAATAAGCTTGATAAAAATAATATTAAGTTAAAGATTATTGGGGATAAGTCTGCTTTTTCTGAGAAATTACAAAATAAAATTTCCCAAGCTGAACAACAAACTGAAAATAATATGGGTTTAACGCTCGTTATTGCGGCCAATTATGGAGGTCACTGGGATATTACTCAGGCTTTTCAAAAAATCACAGCAAAGATTGCCGCAGGGGAATTAGAGACTCAGGATGTTTCTGAGGCGCTAATTAGCCAGCATATATCAACAGCAGGACTTCCAGAACCTGATTTATTTATAAGGTCGGGTGGTGAACAGCGAATTAGTAATTTTCTGTTATGGCAACTGGCCTATACAGAATTTTATTTTACAGATTCATTGTGGCCAGATTTCGATCGGGCCCTGTTGACTAAAGCAATAAACAGCTTTAAAAGTCGGCAACGACGTTTTGGTCATACGGGTGAGCAAATCATTAATTCGTCTAATTAGGAACGTATAGGTTCCTTAATCAAATTATATAAAAATAAAAAAATGTTATTACAACGTATATTGACGGCTTTAGTTTTAGCCGCAGTGGCTATAGCAGCCATTTTTCTATTACCCACCCTTTATTTTTTCCTGTTTATTGCAATTATTGTATTAATTGGAGCATGGGAATGGACTGCATTATCTGAAATAAATAAAACTTCGGGTAAACTGGCATTTTTGCTGTTTTTGATTATTCCCATGTTGGGCGTGGCTTTCTGGACTCAAATTCTGGAATTAATTTCCCAATTATTGGAATGGCCAGCAGTTAAAGAATACTCAGGTGCACTGGAATGGCTGGTTATTGGACCTGTTTTATTTTGGGTGATGATGATGATGCTTATTAGAAAAGTGCCTGAAGTACTGCTGAAAATTGAAATAAAAAAAGGGCTTACTGTTTTTATTGGATGGTTTATATTGTTTTCGGCATGGATGTTTTTAGTAAAATTAAGAGCCTTTTATGGGTCCGAAGCCGTCATGTACTTTTTAGCCTTGATCTGGATTGCTGATATAGCCGCTTTTTTTACTGGTAAAAAATTTGGTAAAGATAAGCTGGCACCTGAAATAAGCCCGGGTAAAACCATACAAGGTATGTATGGTGCTATTCTTTCAGCAATTATTTGTGCGGTTTTGTTAGCTTTGTATTATGGCTACCCATTTATGATTGCAACAGATTTTGCTTTCTTATCTGTATTAACTGTATTGATTTCAATTTATGGTGATCTGTTCTTTAGCCTGGTAAAACGCAAAAATAAAGTAAAAGACAGTGGCTCTATACTACCCGGTCATGGTGGTGTGTTAGATCGTATTGACAGTGTCGTAGCTGCTGCACCTTTTTACTATGCAGGTGTTATTTTAATAGGAATGAGTGTGTTTTCATGAAAGGTATTTGTATTCTCGGAGCGACAGGCTCAATTGGCGTCAGTACGCTGGATGTCGTAGCAAGACATTCTGATCAATACAAGGTGATTGCACTGACTGCAAATACCAATATTGATGTATTGTATGAGCAGTGCCAGGCTCATCACCCAGAATATGCGGTGGTGGTGGATGAAGCAAAGGCTGAATTATTCAAGGACAAAATAAAGCAATCAACAGTCTCCGATATTAATGTAATGGCAGGTGCCGAAGCCCTGGAATTTGTCTCAACACTGGATAATGTTGATTCTGTAATGGCTGCAATTGTTGGTGCTGCAGGATTATTACCCAGTCTGGCGGCAGCAAAAGCCGGGAAGACAGTATTGCTGGCGAATAAAGAAGCCCTGGTTATGTCGGGTGATATTTTTATGCAGGCGGTTCACGATTCAGGTGCGAAATTACTGCCTATTGATAGTGAGCATAATGCAATATTTCAATGTATGCCTGCTGGCTATATTGCAGGTGAAGAGGCCAGGCAAGCTCGCAGAATTTTATTGACAGCTTCAGGGGGTCCTTTTAGAGAAACACCCGTTGAAGAATTACATGATGTGACGGTCGAGCAGGCTGTCGCTCACCCAAAATGGGATATGGGACGGAAAATTTCAGTTGATTCTGCGACTATGATGAATAAAGGTCTGGAGCTAATAGAGGCGTGTTTATTATTTAATATGTCACCTGATGACATTCAGGTTGTGATTCACAAACAAAGCATTATTCATTCTATGGTGGATTATGT
>JADFVK010000171.1 GCA_015222495.1 Pseudomonadota bacterium | reverse complement strand
AGTCGTACAGGTGCAGATTCTTCTATTTACGAACCACCAGTTACATATTTAATGGCAATGCTTCCTCTAGCCTTTGGAGTATCGCTTGTATTATATGAAGTTGATCGAGTTAAATATAAAAAAATCATTAATATAATTGTATCAACAGGCGTTATATTACTTTTTATTGGCATGGTGATTGTTGCGCCATTACTAAAATTGTAGTTATTTTATTACGTTTAATTTTTATGTTTAGTATGTTTTCGTGCGGTGCGTGTCTTAATTGCGGTACGGGTTGTTACTAAATGAAGATTTTTTAATATTGAAGCTTTAATATCATGAGACATTAGTTTTGTGTAATCGGACAATTTATCCAGTTCATCCCGCACTTGTACTTCTAATTCATCGAGTAAGTTGTCTCCATTTTTGATCTCTAGTGATTCACTAAAAGTAATTATTCTTCGTCTATCCGGAAAGTCTTTTGATTTAGCCAGGTTCAGAGCAAGTGTGTCGTTTGGCACATAGATCTGAGTATTAACAACATCATATAAAGGGCTTAATCGCATGTCATCAGGATCATTGTAAAGCATAGCAAAGTTTTTTAAGTGGCCATCACCGTTTCCAACCATACAACTGAGTACAACCATTTTAAAAAACGTTTCAATATCTTCCTTGGGTGTTGATGAATACAGGTTAAGAGCCTTACCTATAGACTCATAACTTCCCTGATATTTATGGTCTGTAGATTTCCCTTGAAGCACAGCCATGTCTTCCATGCCTATACAGTGACCTTCCGCTGTTAAATCAAACCTGCGCATCACAAACATTTGATGATTATCAGATAGCCAGAATTCTGGAGTTTCTATCTGGCATGCTTTTGCCAGACTCATACAAATATATTCGTTGATTGCGAGCTCTGGGTAATTTTCATCACTGGTTTTTACAATTAATGAAGGGAGAACAAACGCACCTTTTTGCTTGTCATTATATTCTGGTACCAGAACTTTAGGTTGTACACCGCTTAGAGTAGAGTGAAGCAAATATTTATTAATGAGTTCTTCAAACAAATCATCCTTACCTTGCCAGGCGAGGATTTCCGAAAGTTTTTCTCCAGCAACTTCTTCTTGTTCAATATCAGGTGTTTCATAACTCAGGCAACCAATACCGCCAGCTCCTTGCAATGACAAAAAAAGCATATCATCTACTTTAATACGCTTACGCAGCCGTTCTGTTATGCGATAGCGAACATAGCCTTCAGGGATATTCATTTCGAAAATAGGAAATAATGAACCACTTTGATAATGCCGAGTACTCAATGGCATGGTGACGGAGATAGAGTTACTGGCATCAGAATGGTAGGTAAACTCAAATTGTGAGTTTTTATTAAGTGAACCCGCTGGCTGACCGGCCACTTTAATATCGATATGCTGAATACGGCCTTTTGCGTTAATCTTCATTGAATAGTTCTTCTAATTCAGACAGTTCTGGTCGGCGTTTAATTTCTAGTGACAAACTAAAACCTAGTGACATGGCATAGTTTTGTACCTTTAAGATACTGCCTTTAAATTGCCCGTTTTCTATTTCAGATATATCTTGCCGAGCTACACCGGCTCGCTTGCCAGCATCGGCTTGAGTGAGGTTCTTTTTTTTACGTTCTGCGCGTAAAGTTTTGCCTAACTGTTCTAGATATGGATTCATTTCATGTCTCATATGGCGCTTATTGGTGACAATTTAGCATGATTTTTATATTTTGACACCTATTTACGTCATTTTAAGGTAAATAATCGTATATATGTAATTAAGATCTGAGCAATTTTTTAAAAGTATTTAAGCTGATGTCTAAAGGTTATGGTGAGAATCTACATGAGTATGTTGCTGAGGATATTGAGTTTACCGTGAGCTAGGCTGGCTCGGAGTAGGGTTTCTCGCTATAATCTTGCAAAATTTTTGGATGCCAAGCTAGTTAGTTTGGTGGATCTGTTTACTTACCGGTTTTTAGAGAATCAGGTAAAACTAAGAAGGTGAATATTGTGACTAATCAAGAAGACCGTAATGTTATGAAAACATTAATGATGGTTGTTGGTGCTCTGACAGCATTTTTTATTTTTAGCATCATGGCTGCACGCATGGTTTCTGCAAGTGCTGAAAAGCCAGCTGATCCTATGGTTGAATCTGCAACAATTGATCGTATCAAACCTTTTGGTGAAATTAACATTGGCCAGGCACCCGTTATGAAAGCATCGTCAGGAGTTGATGGCAAAGGTACTTATCAGTCAGCTTGTTTTGCTTGTCATGGTACAGGCGCAGCGGGCGCACCAAAATATGGTGATAAAGGTGCATGGAACAAACGTCTTGCACAAGGTGATGCGACTTTATTTGATCACGCAATCAATGGTTTTAAAGGTATGCCGGCTAAAGGTGGTAATGCTAGCTTGAGTGATGCTGCAGTTAAAGCGGCTGTGGAATACATGGTTAAAGGTAGTAAGTAAATTTTATTGTAGGTCGGCTCTTCAGGCCGACGCGGTATTTAAACATCAGCTTTTGTTCGCAAATACTCTGGTTTTTAATAATTACTTATGTGGATTTGTTGTACCACGGTGTCGGCCTGATACCCTTTAATCTAATCTCGATGTGGGGCACTACGAGAACCGACCTACAAATATAAAAAAGCCGGTTTTTATAACCGGCTTTTTTATTGGATTAATAATTTATCTCGATTAACTATT
>JADFVK010000170.1 GCA_015222495.1 Pseudomonadota bacterium | reverse complement strand
TGTTGTTTGGTGGAGCTAAGGAGGATCGAACTCCTGACCTCTTCGCTGCCAGCGAAGCGCTCTCCCAGCTGAGCTATAGCCCCATACAACAGGCGGTATGATACTTGGAAGTTGGTGCTTTGTCTATAATAAATTAAAAAAATTATTGTTATGGTTCTTATCCTGTCCTGCATACTGTAAAATACCTCTTTTTTTCATATTTAGATAAAGACTTCTGAGATATAAAATGACAGTTAAAACTCGCTTTGCTCCCAGTCCAACTGGATATTTACATATTGGTGGTGCCCGTACTGCACTTTTTTCCTGGTTATATGCAAAAAAACACCAGGGGACTTTTGTTTTACGTATTGAAGATACTGATCGGGAACGCTCCACACAGGAAGCTGTGGATGTTATTTTAGAGGGTATGCAATGGCTTGGTCTGGAACATGATGAAGGGCCTTTTTATCAGACAGAAAGAATGGACCGTTATAAAGAAGTGATTCAACAATTGCTTGATGATGGTTATGCCTATAAATGTTATTGCTCTAAGGAAGAAGTTAATGCCATGCGTGAGGCACAAATGGCTAACAAGGAAAAGGCTCGATATAATCGCACTTGTCGGTTATTTCAAAATCCTCCTGAAGGAAAAGAATCTGTACAACCGGTAATTCGCTTTAAAACAGATCTTAATGGTGAAATTGTGATTAATGATCATGTCAAAGGCAAGATCATTATTAAAAATGAAGAACTTGATGATTTAATTATCGCTCGTTCTGATGGCACTCCGACTTATAATCTTGTAGTTGTTATTGATGATCTGGATATGGGAATGACACATGTTATTCGTGGTGATGATCATCTCAATAATACGCCTAGGCAAATTAATATATTAAAAGCCATGGGTGCTGATATACCGGAATATGCTCATTTGCCGATGATATTGGATGAGCAGGGTGCTAAGTTATCCAAGCGCCATGGTGCTGCAAATTTGCTGAACTATCGTGAAGAAGGTTATTTACCAGAAGCATTATTGAACTATCTGGTGCGTCTGGGATGGTCTCATGGTGATCAGGAAATATTTTCCGTAGCAGAGATGATTGATTTGTTTGACCTTGATGATATTAATAAATCAGCCTCCTGCATAAATCCTGAAAAATTATTGTGGTTAAATCAGCACTATATTAAAGAGAGTGATCCGCAGCATATTGCTGAGCATCTTGCCTGGCATATGGATAAGCAGGGTATTAATATAGATAATGGTCCACAATTAGCGGATGTTGTAAAAGCCTTATCAGAACGAGCAAAAACCTTAGTTGAAATGGCCCAAAGCAGTCGGTATTTTTATGAAGACTTTGCTGAGTTTGATGAAAAAGCAGCTAAGAAGAATTTTAAAGCGGCTGCATTGGAACCACTAAAAATCATGTTGGAACGATTTACTGCTGTTGAGCAGTGGGATGGTGAAGCATTGCATCAGATTGTATTAGATGTGACAGAAGAATTGGATTTAAAACTAGGAAAAGTAGCTCAGCCATTACGGGTTGCTGTGACTGGTTCAGGTATGTCGCCTTCTATTGATGTTACTTTGGAGCTGATTGGTAGAGAACGTTGTCTGCAGAGAATGAATAGGGCGATTCAATTTATTGAAGAGAAAGTGGCTAATCAGTAAGAGCCCCTCTCCCAAAGGGAGAGGGTATTAGCAAACCTACTCTTTCCCAAACAATCCCTTAAGTACCATATCTGTATGACTTACCATGCCAATAATTTCACCATGTTTTACAACAGGGGCACGAGAAAGACCTAGTTGTTCAAATAAGCGGGCACAATAACGAATATCCATGTTTTGATGAATAGTGACGACCGGCTTAGTCATGACTTCATAAATATTGGTTCTTTCAATAGATTTACCAGCAGCTAGAACCTTACTGGAAATATCGGAGAGTACGACTAAGCCCCACTCATCATGCTCATGACGTTTTTTGACAATCAGTGTTTTTGTGTCGATGTGCTGCATTTCTTCCAATGCTTCTTTAACGGTTTTCATGCCATCAACGAAGTCTACCTTGTGCTTCATCACATCTTTTACAAGAATAGTTTCATCTTTCATAATCGTTCCTCAATTGCTTCAGTTAACTCTTTAATCTGATGTGATACGCCAACAGCATCTTCAACGTCTATTTGAAAAGCAATACCACTACCGGGAGAATCATCAAACTCTCCAACTGCACTGATTTTTTCCAGAATTTCTCGGCTTAAATGTTCTTCAACCAGGAGCAATAAAACATCACGCTGGGTTTCCAGGGTCAGGCCAAAAAATGTTTTGGTCTGTTTAATACCCTCACCACGTGCATTATTTATGACAGTGGCACCAGTGGCACCAGCATCACGGCTCGCTTCAAGCACTACATCTGTGACATCGTCGTTAACAAATGCAATAATTAGTTTAAATCGCATTATCATTCTACCTTTTATAAAATATTAAAAATTCTATTATTTACTTTCTATTTC
This sequence comes from Pseudomonadota bacterium, assembly GCA_015222495.1. Taxonomy (GTDB): domain Bacteria; phylum Pseudomonadota; class Gammaproteobacteria; order GRL18; family GRL18; genus GRL18. The sequence goes on along the minus strand of JADFVK010000170.1, from coordinate 22,337 downwards.
TAAAGCTTCTTTTTTCTTATTACGTTTTCCATACCATTCAGATAATTGTGCATAGGCCAGTACTGAAATAATTGGAAATAAACTGGCGAAGGCGATTAGACCAAAACCATCTAATAATGGACTGCGGCCAGCAACATTGGTAGCCAGGCCAAGACCTAAAGCCGCAACAATCGGTACGGTTACAGTAGATGTGGTGACACCACCGGAATCATAGGCCAGGGCAATAATCATTTTTGGAGAATAAAGGGTTTGAAATATGACAATGACATAGCCGCTAATAATAAACCAGTGCAAGGGTAAGCCGGTAACAATACGCCAGGAACCCAGGGAAATACCAAAAGCAACGCCGATGGCCACAGCAATTCGTAAGCCCCAGATGCCAATTGTGCCACCGGAAACCTCATTGGCTTTAATTGCAACGGCTAATAGTGAAGGTTCTGCAATAGTGGTACTGAATCCAATGGTAAAGGCAAAAATATAGACCCAATAATATTTACTCCAGTGAATTTCCATGCCTTGCTGAATTTCAGCTGTCGTATGTAAAATAAAATGTGGATCAGTTAATTGAGCGGCCATCATTTTGCCAATGGGAAAAAGTGCATCTTCAAGGCCTTGTAAAAATAAGGCGAGACCAATGATGACATAGAAAAAACCGGCCAGGACCCGTTTGAGATTAGGTATTTTTTTTCTGATAACAAAGTATTGAAAACCAAAAATAATACTGGCAATGGGAATGACATCGATAATAGTATGAAAAAAAGTGGTCACAAAATGACTAATAAGTTGAATGATAAGATCCATTAGTAAAGCATCCCATAGCCCATTACAAAAATCATGGGGCTTAGAGAAGCCAGGGCAATCAGACCAAAACCATCGAGCATGGGATTACGTCCCTTGATACTGGAAGCTAGTCCAATACCTAATGCTGTCATCAGAGGTACGGTAATGGTGGATGTGGTGACGCCACCTGAATCATAGGCAATACCAATAATTTCTTTTGGTGCAATGGTGGTCATCATCACCACTAGTGCATAACCTCCCAGAATAAGCCATTGAATGGGCCAGCCTTTAATAATACGTAACACGCCAATGACCGCAGCCAGACCAACAGAGATAGCAACGGTAAATTTTAAGCCCAGGGCATATTGTTTGATAGCTGCGTCTGTTACTTCTATAACACCTCCCTGTGCAGCGATTCGAGCAGCTTTTTTGGTTACGGCAATTAAAGCAGGTTCGGCTACAGTGGTGCCAAAGCCCAGAGCAAAGGCAAAAATAAGTAACCATGCAACATTACCTTTACGGGCAAATGAAAAAGCCATGGATTCACCAATAGGGAATAAACCCATTTCTAAACCATAGATAAAGAACGTGAGTCCGACAACGACAAAAATGGAGCCGATAACCATGGCTTCAAAATTAGGAATAGGTTGCTGTAAAACAAAAATTTGAAAAAAAGCAATAACCAAAGCAATAGGGGCAAGATCTCTTGCACTACTGAGCATGGTTTTTAAAAATTGAAGTAACGCTTTTTTCATTAGATAATCAATTAAATTGAAAGGATAGGTAGAATAATAATACTCGTACTATAGTTAAAGCTAACTATTATAGACCTGACCCATTGTATATATTTACAGCAAGCAATCAAGGTTTTAATTTATTTATTATTTGTTTAGGCTATAGTGAGTTGCAAAATACACCTTGTACATAAGCACGGAGAAAAAAATGCCTATTACTAGTAGTAGCAATGGAAATACAGTTGATATCGTTATTTCAGGTCGTTTCGACTTTAGTGTACATAAAGAATTTCGTGACTCCTATAGTGATACACAATCAGGCAGTGCTACTGAATTCATTATTGATATGTCACAAACAGAATATGTAGACAGTTCAGCCCTGGGTATGTTGTTGTTATTACGTGAACATGCAGGAAGTGATAAGGCCAATGTGACTATCAAGGATTGTCAAAGTGATGTGAAAGATATTATGATTGTTTCTAATTTTGATAAATTATTTACTATTTCTTAATTAGTGAAAATATTAATTGTTGATGATGATGCGACAAACCGTTTGGTTTTAGGTGCTTATCTTAAACAAGATGGTTTTGAGATTATTTCAGCAAATGATGGTCAGGCAGCCATAGATTTATTTCAGGATGAACAACCTGATCTGATTTTAATGGATATTATGATGCCTGTCTTAGATGGTTATGAAGCCACAAAAAAAATAAAAGTGCTATCTGGTGAGCGCTTTATTCCAATCATTTTTTTAACTTCCATGACTGATGAAAAAGCATTATCCCAATGTGTTGAAGTAGGTGGTGATGATTTTTTAACCAAGCCGTATAATCGTACTATTCTGACAGCAAAAATTAATGCTCTGGAACGGGTTAGTGATTTATACAATACCAATCAAAGACAAAAACAAGAACAAGAACTTATCACTCGTCGTGAATTAGAAGCCCAGGAACAGGAAGTAGCACGTAAGGTTTTTGATAGTATTTTAAGTCCGGGTTCACTCTCTTCTGATAATATTCAATTGCATCTCTCACCTATGTCTTTATTTAATGGTGATGTGGTTTTAGCTGCCTGTCTGGTAGAAATAGATACATCTAATAATGTTTTAAAATATTGGAATGGTGCAATTCCTGCCGCTTATCTTATGCAGGGTGATGCTCTGATTGAATTAAAATCAACTAATTTACCCCTGGGTATTTTAGGCGATGCAGGTTTTAGTAATAAACTGGATCTGATTGAAATTCGTGATAAGGATAAAATCGTTTTAAGCACGGATGGTATTTTAGAAGCGGAAAACTCCAATGGGGGCATGTTTGGTTCAGAACGTTTTTTAAAATGTTTGAATTCAGAGTTAACATTAGATGTTACTCGTTCGGCACTTTTTGATCATATTCTGCAATCAATGAATGAATTTGTTGATGGCTATGAACAAACTGATGATGTTACTCTGGCGGTCATTAATTGTGACATTGATTATATTAATCAACTGGCAACAGAAAGAGGGCAGTCTAAAAAATTTATACCCAGCCATTGGTCCTTTGAACTATGTTTTTATTATGATGCACTTAAGTCAATCGATCCTATTCCATTAATCAACCAGACATTGGTAGAAATTCAGGGCTATCAAATTCAACAGGATAAATTAAGTACTATTCTAACGGAATTATTTTGTAATTCATTAGATCATGGCTTATTAGGTCTGGATTCAAAAATGAAATCTACTCCGGAAGGTTTTATGCAATTTTATTCTGATAAAGAATTATTGCTGAAAAGTATGGATGAGGGCTTTATTAAAATTGCTGTAAAAAATATTCCAACCAAAAATGGGGGAGACCTGACTATTGTTTTTGAAGATAGTGGTAAAGGATTTGATACCAGTAAATTAGAAAAACCAAAAATGCCAGTATCTGCAGAGGACAATGCAATGAATTTCTCAGGTAGGGGCTTACTGTTGATTAAGAGTTATTGCCAGTCTATTTCATACAATGAAAAAGGAAATCGTGTAGAATGTGTTTATTCCTGGTCGAATAGTGACTAGTCCACAAAGAGATTATTGGAAACAAAATGTCGAGTGAAATAATTGATTTAGATATATTGAATGAATTAAAAGAAATCATGGAAGATGATTTTGATGAACTAATAGAAACCTTTATTGACGATGGACAAAAGCAAGTAGATGATCTGCGAGTCGCCATTGATGCCTCAATAGCTCCTGATATCAGACGTATTGCCCATACACTCAAGGGCAGTAGTGCAAACCTGGGTGCAAATGCCTTGTCAGAAACCTGTAAAGTGCTGGAACATGATGCAGCAGAAGATAATTTAAGTGATGCTAATAACCAGTACGAAAAAATTAAAAATGCCTATGAAGCAGTAAAAGCTTCCTTAGCAGAGAATTTCTAATCACTTGAACTTTAATTCAAACTTAATGGCTTTCAAGTAGCCTGCTTCTAATTCTAAATCCACAAGTGTTAAAGGATGTTGTTCAAGAAAACCTTTGGGGAATTGAAGGCTGAGTTTTTGTGGTTTGGCTTGTATGTTAATTTTTGGCAGTGAATTCTCACTACGATCTCGATGTAAAAGAATACTCAAACGTAACAAAATAGCTAAATAGGTCATTGTTTGATCACAGGTTTTGGAAAACTGTTTGAATTCTTTCTTGGGAAACTTTCTTCGTTGTGCACGAATTAGTAAAGCTAAACGATGTTGTTCCTGTCTTGAGAATCCAGGTAAATCCGAATTTTCAATAATATAAGCACCATGCTTATGGTATTGGTTATGTGCGATGGAAAGCCCCACCTCGTGTAAACTGGCTACCCAATTTAGGATTTGCTCAGCATTGAGCTGAGTTTGCGGAATAATTAAGTGTGATTGTATTTGCTGATAAAAACTTGATAAGCTCTGTTCAACTTCGCTTACTTGCTTAGTATCTACATGATATTGTTTGATCAGATGATTAATAGTACGTTGACGTACATCTTCATGTTTAAAACGCCCCTGTAGATCATAAATAACACCCTCACGTAAAGCACTATCAGAAGCATTCATGGATTTTATATTTAACACCTTAAATGCCGCATAGAGGACAGCCACACCACCGGCAAAAACTGCCTGGCGTTCAGGGCTTAAACCTTCCATTTCTAAACTATCAATATTTTTCTTTTTGATCATTTGCTTAATGATCCACTGTAGACCCTTAGTGGTTATTCCCGGATAGGGATCTGTTGTCTCTGATTGTTCATGCTGGGCTCGTAATACCTTGGCAATGGATTTGATACTGCCTGAAGCCCCTGTTGCATGTACCCAGCCAAAATTTTTATAATTATTTTCTATACTCTGAAGCTCTAAACGGGCATAGAGTTCTGCTATTTTAAAATTACTTTCATTAAGTTTGCCATCTGCAAAGGCTTTAAGTGTCATACTGACACAGCCCATGTGTAAACTTTCTGTCAGACTTGGAGTGAAGCCATTACCAATGATAAATTCCGTACTGCCACCACCGATATCAATAACTAACCGATTATCGGTATTAACAGATTGGCTATGAGCAACACCTAGATAAATGAGGCGAGCTTCTTCACGACCGGCAATGATTTCAATGGGATGGTTAAGAGAAACTTCTGCCCTGGAAATAAATTCAGCCCCATTTTTTGCTTTTCGCAAAGTATTAGTACCGACAATACGGATATTTTCTGCGGGGATATTTTTTAAACGTTGTCCAAAGCGAGCCAGACAGTCCAGCCCAATTTGTTGAGATTCTTTACTAAGTTTGCCTTTGTCATCAAGACCGGAAGCCAGTCTTACCATTTCTTTCATGCGATCAATAATTAATAATTGATCGTTTTTAACTTCAGTGACAATCAGATGGAAGCTATTAGAGCCTAGATCGATGGCGGCGAAGATGTTTTGTTTTTCTTTATTAGAATTTGTCATAGTTTGAATGCTTTATAAAGGGATTTATTTAATCAATTGTATTAACCCGAATATAATAATTTGTCTCTAAGTCGGAGTTTCTCTTTGTTGCATACCGTTTAATACTTGAGTCATTATTATTATGTTTAAAGTTATAATTAATATTTTGAGAATTGAACTCATTGATTGCACCACCGAGAAAAATCCATTCTCCTAATGTACCTGTAATACTAGTATCCAATGAACGAACATTAATCTGGTCAGGGTATTGTGCATTCATTTCGCTATTATAAGGGCGAATTTTTAATATTACTTTATCATTATTAAGGATAGGAAAAACATCAAAGCCGGAAGTTACATTGATTAATTCTGTACTGTTTTGCCAGGGAGAAAATGGTCCTCCTACATTATAGTAAGAAACACGTTTTCCTGTTTGAATGGTAGACCATTGGCCAGAAACGGTTCGTATTGAATGTAAATCAGGATTATCAGCAGAGTTCCTTCTACTTGTATGTGCCAGTTTAATCTTTGAATTGTCTGTATCATAGCCAATAGAATTAGCCTGAAAATTTTCGTCGTTGTCCAGTGAACTTCTTACTTCAATTAATAGGTTTTGCAGTGGCTGGTCAATATCCAGTAATAGTTGTTCAATTTCTAATAAGGTCTGTTCAGGTGCTTTGACAATGAGTTGATTATTTTTGGCAGTGAATCTGACAGATTGATCATATAGGGGACTAAGAATAGGTATCAAGTTCTGTGCAGCTTGTTGGGTTGTAAAAACTTTAAAGGCTGTTTCTGCAATAAGATCATAAGAAATTAATAGTGGTATAAAAAAGAAAAACTTGAGGATATTTAACATATATTTTTACCAAAAATTATGAATAGACAACAACCCGGTTACGACCAGCTTCCTTAGCCTGATAAAGTGCCAGATCGGCTCTTTTAATTAAATCTTCAATACTATCGTTTGTATGGTTAAATTGTGTGACACCAAAACTACAGCTTACCTGGATATTGTCAGGCTTTAGTTGTTCAATGGTTTTACGTAGATGCTCAGCTTTTTCCTGAGCGATATTCTGATTGCAGTTATCCATCAATATAATAAACTCTTCTCCACCAAAGCGTGTTGCTATATCTTCTTTTCTTAAACAACTTTGTAATAATTGTGCAATAGATTTTAAAACACTATCACCGGTAGGGTGACCATAATTATCATTAACGTCCTTAAAATGATCAATATCCAGCATAATCAGACTAAGATCAGTGTCCTGTCTCAGAGCAAATGAAGTTTTTCTGGTGATGCAGTCCATTAAAAAATGTCGATTATAAAGACCGGTAAGTTGATCATGTGCCGCCAGAGATAATAATTGATCTTTTTGTTGTTTTAAACTGATCTGAGTTTTTACTCTGGCAGTGACGATAATAGGATGGATAGGTTTTGTAATATAATCCACAGCACCCATTTTGAGTCCTTTCTCTTCATCTTTTTGCTGATTTTTTCCAGTCACAAAAATAATTGGGATGTTTTTACTGTCAGTATTTGTTTTTAGTTGCTCCAAAACCTCATAACCATCCATATCAGGTAGCCCTATGTCCAATAAGATCAGCTCAGGGAGTGGTTCTTTTTGTGCCAGTTGAATAGCTTGTGAACCATTAATAGCAACTTTAAGTTGATAAGTGTCCTTAAGGGTATTAGCTAGAATTTGCAAGTTAATCGGATCATCATCAACAATTAATATAATGGGTTTATCAGACATCGACAGAAGCCTTATTAATATGAGTATCAGGGTCTTGTGATGCTTTGACTTTTTCTATGCTTTTTAATACCTCATTGGCTTTCACTAATGCCTTTTGATAATCAAACAAGTGTATTTGTTTATTCATATTGACGAGTGATGTTTGCCATTGAATATTACCGGATGTAAGTTGTATGCTGGATAATTCTGTATTATCTATATATTCACCCTTAGCTAATTTTACAATCAGAGGCTCAAGATAGCTTTGTAACTGATGGTTATCAAAGGTTTCTTCTCTATAGTTATTATTATTTGTTTCACTGCCATTTTTTTGCTCAAAGCGGATAAAAATAGTTTTAAGCTGTGTATAAGCAGTAATTAAGTGATTTAAGTGATGTGCTAAGCTCTCCATTTGTTCAGCATGTATATTGCTTTCCATTCGTTGAGTAATCTGATGCATATTGGTGGCACTTAAATTGGCACTCACGCCTTTAATATTATGCAAAATAGCCTGTGCCCTATTAAAGTCCTTTAGATCGATTGTTGATTGCAGCTCATCCAGTTGCTTGGGCATATCTTCAATAAATAATTTAATCAGAGCTAATAATTGTTCAATATTATTGCCAACCCGTTCAATGACATCATTAATATTCCATTCTACTGAAGAAAATTCCTGATATAGACTTAGATGACTATCTGTTTCATCCTTATCAGCCTTTTGAGCAGGTATTTGTTTCTCTAAATTATTGTCTGCTTTAGTTGTATTTCCATCACAGTTGAGCCACTTTTGTAGTTTCTTACTAAGACTTAGTTTGTCGATGGGCTTACTAAGATAATCACTCATACCGGAATCAAGACATTTTTCCCGGTCACCTTGCATTGCATTAGCCGTCATGGCGATAATAGGAATTTCCTGATTATGTGAGCCTGCTTTGGCAGCACGAATTTGTCGGCTTGCTTCATAACCATCCATTTCCGGCATTTGACAATCCATAAGCACAACATGATAGGGCGAATCATCTTCTGCCTGTCGCAAACTCTCCAGGGCTTCAAGCCCATTAGCAGCAATATCAGTACTTAGGCCCATTTTTTTAAGAATACCCTTGGCTACTAATTGATTCACGCGGTTATCTTCAACTAATAAAATTCTGCTATTTAAAGGCCATTGAGGCTGAGAGTTTTCAATTTTATCAAGATTTTTATTGTTTTTATTAGTTGGGGCATTTTCATGTAAAGATTTTGTATAATGATGAGTAAGCAATGGCTCTGCCATATCCAGGGCTTCACCACCATCAGTAATGATGGAGAGAGCATCAAAAAGGTCTGAAGTGGTTGCAGGTTTTGGAAAATAGGCACTAAAACCTAAATCAACAAAATAATGTGCATCACCTCTAAACAGCATAGAGGTCATCATAACCAGTTTAATTTTTTTAAATTGAGGATTAGACTGAAGTTGTTTGGCTAATTCAGCACCATCCATTTCCGGCATTTGCATATCCAGAAAAGCAATATCAAATAAATCCTGTTGTTTGTCTATTAAACTCTGACATAATGCTAAAGTAGATTTTCCACTATCGGCTTCCTGAACCTTTGCTCCCCAATGCTCTAATTGGCCTTTTAAAACTTCCCGATTAACTCTATTATCATCAACAACTAATAAATTTAACGTGCTGATATCTATTTGCGGCATTACCAGCTCAGACTGTTCACTCTGATCCATTAATATGGTAAATTCGAAGCAGCTGCCAATACCTTCTTCACTACTGACCTTAACTTCTCCGTTCATTAACTCACAAAGTGTTTTAGCAATACTCAGTCCTAATCCGGTTCCTCCATATTTTCTGGTGGTTGAAGCATCAACTTGTGAAAAAGAATCAAAAAGTTTTTCTAATTTATCTTTTGGGATACCAATTCCCGTGTCACTGATTTTACAATGTAGTTTAAACTTTTCTTTATTATGGGGGATAATTTCAACAAATATTATAATTTCACCCTGTTTAGTAAACTTAATTGCATTGCCGACTAAATTGGTTAAAATCTGACGCAGGCGGCCAGGATCGCCTTTGATCATTGAATGTTCAACACCTGTGATATTTAAAATAATTTCCAGATCTTTATCTTGTACCTGAAGTGCCATCGCTTCAGCAAAATCTCCCAACATGCTGCGCAAGTTAAAGTCCAGTAGTTCCAATTCTAATTTACCTGCTTCGATTTTAGAGAAATCAAGAATGTCATTGATTAGGGTTAATAAAGCATTGGCACTGCCCTGAGCTAGTTCAGCCCGGTGGTATTGATCCCTAGTTAAATCATCATTAAGTAATAAGCCCAGCATACCCAGGACACCATTCATTGGCGTACGTATCTCATGACTCATACTAGCTAAAAATTCACTTTTAGCCTGAGATGATTTTTGTGATGCAATGACTTTTTCTTCTAATAATTGTTGTTCTCGCAGGGAAATACGGCGTAGAAACAGAAGAATGACAATGATACTAATGCCAACTAGAAAAACCCCTAGTAGTTTAAAATTTTGATTGGCATCTTGAAAGTCTTGATCAATTTGAGTGATAACCGTGTGAGTATTATCTGCGTATATTTTCATTAATATTTTTATTTGTTCAAGAATAATATCCTGAGCGGGAATAATTTTCTGGAAAAGAATGGGGAAGGCCTCATGCTTCTTTTCATTCATTAATAGTTCTGCGACTTTTTGTTGTCTGGGCTCATTTTTTTTGGCAAGTTTAATCTGAGCAACAAATAAGGTAAGTTCCTGGTGAGAAAGCTGCATGGCCAGCAGTTCTTCTCTTGCAGTTATAAAAATTCTGGCCTGAGCCCCTAAAACCTGATTAAATTCATCTAGTTCAAAGGGATCATCATTGGCATACATTTTTAATAATATGACAGTACGTTGTCTGGTGGCATTATACATGGTGTTAAAAATAGACGTTTTGGCTTGTTGCTCCTGTACAATGTTTTTAGTCTGATGATAAACCAGTTGTGTCGTATTATAACTTTTATAAAGAGTCATTACCGAGGCGGTAATGATAACTATCAGAATAAGAATTAAAATACGGTTTAACCAGTTGTTCATTAGACCTAAACTTGTTGTTTAACTATTTAATAGTATAAATAGTAGTCATGATTTTATAGCTAGTCAAATTATTTATATTGATTGAGCCTGTTCCACTGCATTACCGATATAATTTGCCGGTGTTAATGATTGTAATTCCTGTTTGGCCTGCTCAGGAATATCTAATGTTGCAACAAATTCTTTCAGAGTTTCTGCGGTGATAGACTGACCCCGTGTGAGTTCTTTTAATTTCTCATAAGGTTTTTCTACACCATAGCGGCGCATTACAGTTTGAATGGGCTCTGCTAAAACTTCCCAGGTATTATCTAGATCTTCAGCCAGTGCTTTTTCATTAATCATTAATTTGTTGATACCACGTATAGTGGAAGAATAAGCAATCAGTGAGTGTGCAACACCAACACCAAGGTTCCTTAATACAGTAGAGTCTGTTAAGTCTCTCTGCCAGCGTGAAATAGGCAATTTATTACTTAAATGGTTAAGCAGGGCATTGGCGATGCCTAAATTACCCTCAGAGTTTTCAAAGTCAATAGGATTTACTTTATGCGGCATGGTGGAAGAACCCACTTCTCCGGCAATGGTTTTTTGTTTGAAATAACCCAGGGAAATATAGCTCCAGAGATCTCTATCAAAATCAATCAGAATATTATTGAATCTGGCTAAAGCATCGAAATATTCAGCAATATAATCATGTGGTTCAATTTGAATGGTATAAGGATTAAAATCTATTCCTAAACTCTCGACAAAGTTCTGTGCAATTTCAGGCCAGTTTAATTCCGGGTAGGCACTGATATGGGCATTATAATTACCCACCGCACCATTGATTTTACCCAAAACCTGCACATTGGCGAACTGTTTATATTGACGTGTTAGTCGATACACAATATTTGCCATTTCCTTACCCATAGTAGATGGAGAAGCAGGCTGACCATGAGTACGACATAGCATAGGCTGTTCAGATAAGTCATGAGCAAGCTTGGTAATTGCATCAATGATCTGATGCATTTGCGGCAAAATGACTTTACTGCGGGCCGCAGATAACATTAAAGCATGAGAAAGATTATTAATATCCTCTGAAGTACAGGCAAAATGAATAAATTCATTGATTGCCATCAGCTCTTCATTGTCAGCAATTTTTTCTTTGAGAAAGTATTCAACTGCTTTTACATCATGATTGGTGGTTCTTTCAATTGTTTTTATCTGTTCAGCATCTTCGATAGAAAAATGATCGATAATACTATCCAACAAGCTGTTTGCCGGCTCAGACAGGGCAGGAACTTCCGCGATGTCCTGATTGGCAGCCAGCATTTGTAACCAGCGGATTTCAACTAATACCCGATGTTTGATCAAACCAAATTCACTAAAAATAGGTCTTAGCTCAGCAGTCTTACTACCATAACGACCATCTATTGGTGAAACTGCAGTTAAATTATTTAAGTCCATTATAAAGATCTCTTTTTGATTTTTATTTGCTATTACGTCCATCACGTTTGTCTACTAAATTACCAGTAGACCCCATAGATGAACTGGCTGCTGAATTTGTAGCTGCCTTAGATGTTCGTGCACGCCGGCCAGAACGTTTCTTTGGTTTTACTTCGGGTTTAACATCCGGTTTAACTTCTGGTTTAACATTGGGTTTATCTTCAATTTTAACATCAGCAGTTACTACTGGTTTTGCTGCTTCAACAGCTCCAGAAACTATAGGTACCGACTCTTCTTTATCCGAATCTTTAGTAGAAGCTTTCTTTTTTGCTGACTTCTTAATAGTTGATTTCTTTTTTGTTGCCGCTTTACGACGTGCTTTCTTTTTTGGAGCGACACTTTTAGCACTTTCTTTATCTTCTAAATTGACTATATCGACTGCAGAGCTTTCTGCTTGAACCTGATCTTCTACAGGTGCTTTTTTTACTTTAGCACGTGCTTTTTTAACAGTCTTTTTAGTGGCAGGTTTATCACTAGCTTCAGTCTTTATCTCTGTCTTAAGCGGGGGTTCACTACTAACAGGAGGTTGCTTAGTCTCTATAGGTGTATCATTATTAACTGCTTGCTGTGGAGTTGTTGTTTGAGGTGCTCTGCTGACAACTTTTTTACGACTGCTGGTTCTGCGACCAGTACGACGGGAGCCGGGTCCACGCAATGAATTTTTCTGACTACTGCTTGAATTATCCTTATCAGTGCCGGTACTTTCTGGCTGAGTCTCTAGCGTTGTTACGGAGTCTATAACTTCATTGTTATTTTCAACCGCAGTATCAGGCTGAGTTTGCTCAGTTTTCTGTTCTGTTTCCACTATAACTTTATTTTGTTTAGCTGAGTTATCTTTTCTGTTATTTTTTTGCTTACTATTTTGAGTTTTGTTACGTCCTTTATTTGCAGGCTGTTTTTGATGTTCCTTTGATTCTTCATTAGCAGCAAATACAGCAGGTGTTTCAGCATTAGCGACTACTGGCTTGGCTTGTTTTTGCGGACGCTGGTTTTTTGGTTTTTGTCTACTGTCATCGCGTTTATTTGGTTTACGATTATCGTTCTTTTTACGATTATCCTGATTACGATCATTACGATCATTACGATCATTACGATCATTACGATCATTATGTTTCTGACGATTAGGATTTTTCTTGTTATTACGGGATTGAGACGTTTTTTCTGCTTGATCCGGTTCCTGAGTCTCTTCCTGGTGCTCTGGTGGAGTGAATAATGAACTCCAGATGCGTTTTAGTAAACTGGGTTCGGAAGAATCATCAGTAGAAGACTGTGTGGCTGTGGGTGCTTTGACTGCTGGTTCTTCATAGCTGACAGGCTCCGCAATTAAACCATTGGCATCATCTTCATCGATAAGCTGATTGAAATTATAACTGCTGACCTGATATTGTTCTGTCATATTTTCATCAGCACGGATACGTTCGATACGATAATGTGGTGTGACCAGGCTTTCATTCGGTATTAAAGTCACAGTGATCTTTTGACGAGTTTCAATATCACTGATTAAATCACGCTTATCATTTAAAAGAAAAGTAGCCACATTAACGGGTAATTGCGCCAAAATACGTCCGGTATTTTCTTTTAAAGATTCTTCTTCGATAATACGTAATACGGAAAGACCTAGTGAATCAATACCGCGTATAGTGCCATGTCCACTACAGCGTGGACAGGTAATCTGACTGGATTCACCCAATGATGGTTTAAGTCTTTGACGAGACATTTCCAGTAAACCAAAACGCGAGATTTTGCCGACTTGTACACGAGCTCGATCCGGTTTTAATGCGGTTTTCATACGGTTTTCAACTGCGCGTTGATTCTTTGCCGGAGACATGTCAATAAAGTCAATGACCACCAACCCACCGAGATCTCTAAGACGTAATTGACGTGCCACTTCATCAGCAGCTTCAAGGTTGGTATTCAGTGCGGTTTCTTCAATATCTCCACCACGGGTTGCTCGAGCAGAGTTGATGTCAATGGAAATTAAAGCTTCTGTATGGTCAATAACGATAGCACCGCCAGAAGGTAAGGTTACCTCACGTTGGAAGGCTGTTTCTATCTGACTTTCTATTTGATAGCGGGAAAAAAGTGGGATGTTATCGTTATATAGTTTTACCTTGTGAAGATGTTGAGGCATCACTCGCTGCATGAAATCATAGGCTTCATGATAAGTTTTCTCTTCATCAATAATAATTTCTGTCACATCAGATCGAAGGTTATCACGAATAGCACGAATAACAATATTGCTTTCCTGATAAATCAGAAAAGGGGCTGAACGTTCTTTTGATGCCTGATCAATAGCGGTCCATAGGTTAAGTAGATAATCCAGATCTAATTGTAACTCTTCGGCTTCTTTGCCGATACCAGCGGTGCGAATAATGAGTCCCATTTTTTCCGGGATTTCTAATTTATTCATATTAGTTTTTAATTCAGCACGTTCCTCACCCTCAATACGCCTGGAAATGCCCCCAGCCCGAGGATTGTTCGGCATTAGTACAGAATAACGTCCGGGTAAACTGATAAAAGTAGTAAGGGCTGCGCCCTTGTTACCGCGTTCTTCCTTATCAACCTGAACAACGACTTCCATGCCTTCTTTTAATAATTCAGCAATTTTAGGACGTTTGCCACGTTCTACGGATTTTGAAAAATATTGGCGAGAGACATCTTTAAGAGGGAGGAAACCATGTCGGTCTGCACCATAGTCAACGAAGGCTGCTTCCAGACTTGGCTCTACTCGGGTGATTTTGGCTTTATAAATATTGGCTTTTTTCTGGGCTCTCTGGGTTGTTTCAATATCCAGATTAAACAGGTGTTGTCCATCGACAAGTGCAACACGTAGCTCTTCAGCCTGTGTAGCATTAAATAACATTCTTTTCATTATAGTGATACTCTAAGTTAAATGGAGTTCAACTATATACAATTCAAAAGATAGGATTCAAAGTTTATAAATATGAATCACTTACAAGTATTTTTTATAAACACTCGTAAATCTATTCAGGATAGAAGTTCAATAATAGTTATACATTTATATCCGGGCTTAAAGCCATCGGCTGGTAAAAAACTTGATTAAATTGTCAATTATTTTTAATTAGACCAACAATTATAAATCTTAGTATTACATTTACGTTTATACCCAAATTATGGGGAATATATACTTATGATGTATATCGTATTGATTGTTTATTCTATTTCCTGTGAATTTTATACAGGAACTAATTAAATATGTTCGGTTAGCTTTTTAACGGTGTATTGAACATTTAAAAGATGAGTTTTATACGCAATAGGCATATAATCAACGCCGAAAAATAAGCTTTATATTCATTAATATGATTAAATATTGAATCATATCGGGTTAGAAACCAGGTATTTATTTAAACCATAAGTTTTTAACCGATGTAATATAACAGTTAGATGGCTTTCCATCAATCCGAAACAGCAGAAATATGCTATGAATTCAAAAATAATCAATCATTCTGTTAAATTTATTGAAATAGATGAAAGAAATGCCGGTCAAAGAATTGATAATTTTCTTTTTAATTTTTTAAAAGGTGTGCCTAAGGGGCACATTTATAAAATTATTCGCAAAGGCGAGGTGCGAGTCAATAAGGGACGGATTAAACAGATTTATAAGTTGCAATTGGGAGACTCTGTTAGAATTCCACCAGTTAAATTAGCTGAAAAACCTTCCTTGCCGGCCCCAGGCCGTTCTTTATTGAAACTCATAGAAAATTCAATTATCTATGAGGATAAGAGTTTAATTGCTATTAATAAGCCCAGTGGCGTTGCTGTACATGGTGGAAGTGGTATCAGTTATGGAATTATTGAGGCTATCAGGGCTTTACGAACAGAACAAAAGTTTCTTGAATTGATACATCGCTTAGATCGGGATACCTCAGGTTGCTTATTAATTGCTAAAAAGCGTAGCAGTCTCATTGCAATACAAGACCTGTTTCGACAACGTCAGACAGATAAACGTTATTTGGCTTTATTATGCGGGCAATTAAAATTATCAAATAAGAAAGTAACAGCTCCTTTGTTGAGAGAGGCTCTGAAATCTGGAGAAAGATTTGTCCGCGTGGATAAGCAGGGTAAAGAATCCTGTAGTTATTTTTCAACATTGGAATCATTTGAGCAGGCGACCTTGATGCAAGTAAAAATTGTCACCGGGCGTACTCATCAGATTAGAGTTCATTCTCAATATCTGGGACATTGTGTGGCAGGGGATAGTAAATATGGAAACTATGCTTGTAATCAAAGACTTAAAGAGCAGGGCTTAAAGCGTTTATTCTTACATTCAGCACAAATATCTTTCCAACATCCGGAAACTCAAGAAAAAGTAACCATAAAAGCCCCGATGACGGAAGAGTTAGAGAATTGCTTAAGCAAGCTAAGGCAAAAGAAATGAAAAATTATCAGTTGATTATTTTTGACTGGGATGGAACGCTTATGGATTCTCAGGCTAGAATTGTGAATTGTTTAAGAGAAGGAGCTGATGAGCTTAAACTAGAACAATTAGCCGAGACTCAATTAAAAAGTATTATTGGTCTTGGTTTGGATGAAGCAATCGCAACTTTATATCCTTTTTTAACAGCACAGCAGGTCTCTCTGTATGCAGAGCGCTATCGTTATCATTTTATTACTGCCAGTGACACTCCCAGTGGATTGTTTGCAGATGTGCAAATAATGCTGGAACAATTATTAGCAAAGGATTTTATGCTTGCTATTGCAACGGGTAAAGCTCGACGTGGTCTGGATCATGTTTTACAGGAAACAGGCATGAAAAGTTATTTTCATGGTACTCGCTGTGCTGATGAAACACGTTCTAAACCTCATCCACAGATGCTGGAAGAACTTTTAGATGATTTTGCACTTACTGCTGATGATGCCATTATGGTGGGAGATACAGGATATGACTTATTAATGGCCAATACGATTAAGATGGATACCCTGGCAGTAAGCTATGGTGTGAATGAAAAAAAAGACTTATTAAAATATAATCCACTTGCCTGTATGGATAGTATTTCAGAATTATCACAGTATTTGTTACAATGCCGTGCAAATTAATTTAAATCACCCTGATAGATGGAATAGTAATGGATAAAGAAGCAATAGAACTGAATAAGAATTTTGATAAATTGACACAAAAAAGTGGCTGGGATCAGAAGCTGATTGAGGATCTGGCACTTTCCTCTTTAAAAGAAAAGCGTTCTAGCAGGCGTTGGGGGATTTTCTTTAAATTTGTTTTCTGGGCTTATTTATTCACTTTATTGGGCTTATATATAGTGCCATTGGATGCGGGTAAAATATTAGATAAGGCGACTGGAGAACATACGGCTCTAATTAACATAGAAGGAGTCATATCTTCTGACTCAGAAGCCAGTGCTGATGCAGTGATTACGGCCTTAAGAGAAGCCTTTGAAGATAAAAAAACCAAGGGTGTCATCTTACGTATGAATACACCGGGTGGTAGTCCAGTACAAGCTGGTTATATCAACGATGAAATCTATCGACTAAAAGAATTATATCCTGATACTAAAGTCTATGCGGTTATCATGGATATATGTGCATCAGGTGGTTATTATATTGCAGTAGCTGCTGATGAAATTTATGCAGATAAAGGCAGTATGGTTGGTTCTATTGGTGTTTTGATGAATGGTTTTGGTTTTGAAAATGCAATAGATAAGATAGGTGTGACTCGTCGCTTATATACAGCGGGTGAACATAAGGGCTTTCTTGATCCCTTTACTGCGCCGGAAGAAGGTGATATTGAACATACTGAGGGTATGTTAAATAATATTCATCAGCAATTCATAGGCTTAGTTAAAAAAGGCCGTGGTAAAAAACTTAAGGATGATCCCAACTTATTCAGTGGCTATGTCTGGACTGGAGAACAATCTATTGAGCTGGGTCTGGTAGACAAGCTGGGTAGTAGTAGTTATGTGGCTCGTGAAGTGATTGGTGCAGAAGAGATTAAAGACTTTACTGTGTCTGAAGCATTTATTGATCGTTTTGCTAAAAAAATGGGCGCTTCTATGGCGACTAAAGTCTCTGAGATTAGCGGCTTTAATTTAACCCCGCAATTACGCTAGTTAACTCTAAGAAATTGGCTTTGACATTATTGCTTAAAACGATTAGAATACGCGATTAATTTTGAGTAAGGTTTGATGTCTGAGCGAATTCCAAAAAGAATTGATTATTATCGATATACTGATAAAGGAGTTATTCTTGATGGCCTTATCGAACAAACTGAATTAGAGACAGGTTTACCAAGGCTATCTGAAGCTATTATTAAGCCTGTTTCTGATATTGAATACCATCTTGAATTTAGTATTGATGTTTCATCTAATCGTATTGTTACGGGATGGCTCAAGACTCAGGTCATATTACAATGTCAGCGCTGTATGCAGGATTATGTACAAGATTTAAGTTGCAAAGTTTCAACCGCTTTTGTGACGAATGATTTTGAAACAAAGCAAGCGGAAGCTGCAAAGCATGATATTTTCTTTGTTGAGAAACATAGTACTGAAAAAGAGTTCAGTTCAAAAAAAGTGAGTGCAGAAAAAATAGATTGTCTGAATCCGATGGTTTTAATTGAGGATGAGCTGTTGTTAGCACTACCTCAGATTGCAAATCATTCAGAAACAGGTGTAGGGACAGATTGTCATATTCAATTTGATTATCCTATAGAAGAACAAGATATTCAGCAACAGGATGATAATCCTTTTGCCATTCTGGAACAACTAAAGAAGCATTAGTTTCAGTCGTATAAACATTTTTATTATTTTTAAGAGTATTAAAGGAAAAACCAATGGCAGTTCAAAAGAATAAATGTACCCCTGCACGTCGTGGCAGCCGTCGTTCACATGATTCATTAAGTGGACCTACTTTATCAATTGATCCTACTAGCGGTGAAACTCATCGTCGTCACCATGTGACAGCTGATGGATATTATAAAGGCCGTAAGGTTATTGATAAGTAATTGAATCGTTGTATGTTATCAATAATAGATTGTATCTTTTGTTGAAACTATGATAAAAATAAAGCCTCAGATTTATCTGGGGCTTTATTTTTTTGTTAGTATAAAACCCCCACTTATAATAAAAATGACAAATAAACTAAATACCAGTACTATCTCAATTGATGCCATGGGTGGCGATATAGGTCTTGATGTCACTATTCCTGCTGCTATTGATATTTTAAAAGAATATAAACAGCTGAATATTATTTTAGTGGGTGATGAAGGTTCAATTAAGCATAAACTTAAATCCTATTCTGTTTCTGATTGTCAAAATATAAAAGTTCAGCATACTTCTCAAGTCGTTGGTATGGATGAAAAACCTGCAACTGCACTACGTGGGAAAAAAGATTCTTCTATGCGTGTCGCTATTAATCTGGTTAAGTCAGCTGAGGCAGATGCCTGTGTCAGTGCAGGCAATACCGGTGCTCTGATGGCTACTGCCCGTTTTGTCCTGAAAACGCTGCCTGGAATAGACCGACCTGCAATTTGTACGGCTTTACCTACAGAGTCAGGGCATACTCATATGCTTGATTTAGGTGCTAATATAGACTTGTCAGCTGAGCATTTATTAGAGTTTGCAGTCATGGGTTCAGTATTGGCCAGTGCTATTGATGGGATAGAAAGTCCAACTATTGGTTTATTGAATATTGGTCAGGAAGCCATGAAGGGCAATGAACAAGTACAAAAGGCATCTACACTTATCGCTGCTAGCAACTTAAATTATTATGGTTTTATTGAAGGCGATGATATTTATAAGGGCACAGTTGATGTAGTGGTGGCAGATGGTTTTGTGGGAAATATTTCCCTAAAAACAGCTGAAGGTGTTGCAAAGATGATTTCGTTTTATATCAAACGTGAATTTAATCGAAATTGGCTGACCAAGTTAGCAGGGCTGATTGCCATGCCGGTTTTAAATACCTTTAAAAGTAAACTGGATACAAGAAAGTATAATGGAGCCAGTTTATTAGGTTTGAAGGGTATAGTTGTTAAAAGTCATGGTAGTGCTGATGTTTTCTCATTTACCCATGCCATTAAAGTGGCTGTAGCTGAAGTTGACAATAATGTACCGCAACGAATTAATAAGGTTTTAGAAAAAACTTTATTGAATAAAACGACTTAACACTAGCGAGTCAAAATTATTGTAGTGTTTGCTTTATATGCTACAATTGAACCTAAATTTTTTCGGTCTATAGGAAGATTTGTATAGATGTATTCACGAATTATGGCAACAGGTAGCTATCTACCTGATAATATTCTAACTAATGCAGATTTAGAGAAATTAGTTGATACCACAGATCAGTGGATTACTGAACGAACCGGTATCAAGCAACGTCATATTGCTTTAGAAGATCAAACTACTTGTGATCTGGCAGAAAATGCTGCACGTAATGCTATAGAAACAGCCGGTATTGATCCTCAATCCATCGATTTAATTATTGTCGCAACCACTACTCCCGATCGTGTTTTCCCCAGTACTGCCTGCTTATTACAACAGCGTTTAGACATCCATGGTTGTCCTGCTTTTGATGTACAGGCTGTTTGTACCGGTTTTATTTATGCCCTGGATATTGCTGATAAGTACATTAAAACAGGTGCAGCTAAAAGAGCCTTAGTCGTTGGGGCTGAAACATTATCACGTATTGTGGACTGGACAGATCGCTCTACCTGTGTAATTTTTGCTGATGGAGCAGGTGCTGTTATATTGGAAGCCAGTGAAGAAGCGGGGATATTATCCTCTCATATTCATGCAGATGGTCAGTTTTCAGAACTTCTATCAACCAATGGTGGAGTATCTGAACTTAACCCCGATGGTTTAGATGCTGTTCATATTGAAATGAAGGGTAATGAAGTTTTTAAAGTCGCAGTTAATACATTGGGCAGAATTGTTGATGAAACACTAGCAAAAAATAATATGCAAAAGTCTGATATTGATTGGTTAGTACCTCACCAGGCTAATGTTCGTATTATTAATGCAACGGCCAAAAAACTAAAAATGTCTACAGATCATGTGGTCACTACTGTACAGAATCATGGTAATACCTCTGCAGCATCAGTACCTTTAGCACTGGATACAGCTGTAAGAGACGGGCGCATAAAACGTGGTGAAATTTTATTATTAGAAGCCTTTGGTGGTGGTTTTACCTGGGGCTCAGCATTAGTTAAATACTAGTTTTTACAAAAGGATAATATTATGTCAATAGCTTTTGTTTTTCCTGGTCAGGGTTCACAGACCATTGGTATGTTAGGCAATATTGCTGATGAAAATCTTGAATATGGCGATATTGTCAATGCAACTTTTAATCGGGCTAGTAATGTTTTAGGTTATGATTTATGGGAATTAGTACAAAATGGCACTGATGCTGAGCTCAATCGAACAAAGAAAACACAGCCAGCTATTTTGACGGCCTCTTATGCACTCTGGCAAATATGGATGAGTAAAGAGGGTCCAATGCCGGTAGTAATGGCAGGGCATAGTTTAGGCGAATATACCGCATTGGTTTGTGCAGAAGCCATAGATTTTGATGATGCTATTGAATTGGTTTCACTGCGTGGACAATATATGCAGGAAGCTGTTGTCGACACCGAAGGTGCTATGGCGGCAATTTTAGGCCTGGAAGATGATGTAGTGGTTAAAATTTGTGAAGAAACCGCAGAAACAACTGAAAGCGTGGTTGCGGCGGTGAACTTTAATTCACCAGGTCAGGTGGTAATTGCCGGTACTGCTGAGGCAGTTGATAGTGCTATCAGTGCATTAAACAATGCAGGTGCTAAAAAAGCCATTAAATTACCTGTGAGCGTTCCATCACATTGTTCTCTAATGAAAAGTGCTGCTGACAAACTGGCTAAAAAACTCCACTCTACAGAATTTGATCGTCCCATTATACCAGTGATTAATAATGTACATGTCACCATTGAAAATGAGGTGGACTCTATAAGAGATGCCCTGGTTAAACAGCTTTATAAGCCAGTGAGATGGACAGAGACAATTAATAAAATGCTCGCTGAAGGTACAGAAAATATAGTTGAATGTGGTCCGGGTAAAGTCTTAACGGGATTAAATCGACGTATTAACAAGAATATTCCAGCTCATGCTCTGTTTGATGCTGTCACAATTGATAAAGTTTTTGAGGAATTATCTTAATGTCTATACTTATGTCTCAGGAAGGTGAAGTCGCTCTGGTTAGCGGTGCCAGCCGTGGTATTGGTCAGGCTATCGCCCTAAGCCTAGGCAATAGTGGTGCAACTATTATTGGTACAGCAACTTCTGAAAAAGGGGCTGAGAATATCTCAGAATATTTACAGGCAAATAATATTAAAGGGCAGGGCATGATGCTCAATGTTACTGATCAGGATAGTATTGATCAGCTATTAAAAGCCATGAGTGAAAAATATTCTATGCCTTCTATTTTGATTAATAATGCGGGTATTACGCGTGATAACTTATTAATGAGAATGAAAGATGAGGAATGGGATGCCATTATTCAGACTAACCTTAGTTCGGTTTTTAAACTATCAAGGGCATGTTTACGTGCAATGATGAAAGCTCGACAGGGAAGAATTATTTCTATTGCATCAGTTGTTGGTTTGACGGG
>JADFVK010000169.1 GCA_015222495.1 Pseudomonadota bacterium | reverse complement strand
TTGCTGGAGTTCCTATTGGTAGAGTTAGTAGTATTGTGGTTGACCCAGAAAGTTTTGAAGCAATGGTAACAATGACTATTGAAGAACGTTTTAATGAAATTCCACTGGATTCAGATGCCGGTATTTATACTTCAGGTTTACTGGGTGAAAAATATATAGGAATTAGTAATGGTGGAGCGCCGGATTATCTTGAAGAAGGCAGTGAAATCAGATTGACACAGTCTTCCCTGGTGCTGGAAAAATTAATCAGTCAATTTCTATTTAGTCAGAAATCAGATGAGTAATGCAACCGCTATGACAGCACAATTTGAAAAAATATCAACGGGACACTTTCGTATAAAAGGTCAGCTGAGTTTTAATTCAGTACATGATTTATGGCAGGATCATAAGCAAGAACTCTTTGAGCAGCAAAGTGATACTTTGGATATTGATTTTTCACAACTCTCCCGATCGGATAGTTCAGGCCTGGCACTATTGCTTGAATGGTATCGCGAAGCCACACAAAAAGGCAAAACAATTACGTTTTCAAACCTACCGGAACAAATGTTTCATATGGTTGAAATTTGTGCTTTAGATGATTTTTTACCCCTAAAACAATAAAAAGTAAGAGTATTATGACAACAGATGAAATTAAAAATTTAATTGCGGCAGGTATCGAATCATCTCAGGTGACAGTGAAAGGTGAAGGTGGAATGTTTGATACCATCGTTGTTGCAGAGCAATTTGAAGGATTAAATGCAGTAAAAAGACAACAAATGGTGTACGCTACGGTTAACTCACATATCACTAATGGTGATATTCATGCATTGAGCATTAAGGCATATACACCAGAGCAGTGGCAAACAGCCAGTAAATTACAAATAGGTTAAATTTGATAATTATTGAATAAAGGGTAAAATGTGCCGTTTTATTGTTCTCTCTTGAGTAACAATAAATTTGCACAAATCATTTTAAGTGTATTTAATATTACTGAAAATGATTCATGCCAATTTTTTTGGCTGTAGGCACTTCCAAGTAATGGTGGTCAAATTCAAGTTTGGCTGAAGACTTCTTAAGTCATATTAAAAAGGTTTAGAAATACTCAATGGATAAGTTATTCATTAAAGGTGGTCAGCGTCTTGATGGCGAAATACGTATTTCAGGGGCAAAAAATGCCGCTTTACCCATCATTATGGCTTGCTTATTAGCTGATGATGCAACGACAATTGGTAATGTGCCACATCTACATGATATTACTACGACCCTGGAACTACTAGGACGTATGGGTGTATCTATTACTGTTGATGAAAGACTTAACGTAGAAGTAGATACTCGAACAATTGAGCATTATGTCGCTCCCTATGACCTCGTCAAAACCATGAGAGCATCAATCCTGGTTTTAGGCCCCTTATTAGCACACTATGGTGAAGCAGAAGTTTCCTTGCCGGGTGGTTGTGCCATTGGTTCCCGTCCAGTTGATCAGCATATTAAAGGTTTAAAAGCCATGGGTGCTGATATTAAAGTAGAAAATGGTTATATTCGTGCTACTGCAAAGCGTCTCAAAGGTGTCAAGATTGTTATGGACCTGGTCACAGTGACGGGTACGGAAAACTTATTGATGGCAGCTACTCTGGCAGATGGAACGACTATTCTTGAAAATGCGGCCCATGAACCAGAAGTGGTTGACTTAGCAAACTTTTTAAATTCTATGGGTGCTAATATTAGTGGTGCCGGTACTGATAAGATTACTATTGAGGGAGTAGAAAAACTAACTGCCACTCAATATAACATCATGCCTGATAGAATTGAGACAGGTACCTATCTTGTGGCTGCTGCTGTAACAGGTGGAAAAATAACTTTAAAAGACACATGTCCTGAATACTTAGATGCTGTGTTAGAAAAGTTATCTCAAGCGGGTGCCAAAATTGAGACAGGTGAGGACTGGATAAGTCTGGATATGCAAGGGAAAATACCCTTGTCTATCGATGTTCGTACCGCACCCTATCCGGCTTTCCCCACCGATATGCAGGCACAGTTTTGTGTGTTGAACGCAATTGCAGACAGCACAGGTGCCGTTGTTGAAACAGTTTTTGAAAATCGTTTTATGCACATCCAGGAATTACAAAGAATGGGTGCTGATATCAATCTTCAGGGTAATACAGCCATTATTAAGGGTGTAAAATCCTTAACTGCAGCACCGGTAATGGCAACGGATCTAAGGGCTTCAGCTAGTCTGGTTATTGCAGGTTTGATAGCCAATGGTGAGACTGAGGTTGAGCGTATTTATCATATTGATCGGGGCTATGAGTGTATTGAAGAGAAATTGCTTCAATTAGGTGCTTCAATTCGTAGAGTTCCAGGCTAAAAAGAGAATAAAGTATGAGTGATACACTGACTATTGCATTGTCTAAAGGGCGTATATTTAAAGAAACATTACCCCTGCTTGCCCATGCAGATATCTACCCCATCGACGATCCGGATAAAAGTCGTAAACTGATTCTGGATACCAACCATGATAATATTAAATTAGTGATTATTCGTGCTACCGATGTGCCTACTTATGTTCAATACGGTGCGGCTGATGTAGGTGTTGCCGGTAAAGATGTATTAATGGAGCATGGCGGTGAAGGTCTTTATGAGCCATTGGATTTAAAGATAGCAAAATGTCGATTAATGACTGCAGGTCCGGTAAATGATATACCGCTATCTTCCAGGTTACGTGTGGCAACTAAATTTGTTAATACTGCAAAGCGTTATTATGCTGAGCAAGGTATTCAAGTTGAAGTGATCAAGCTATATGGTTCAATGGAATTAGCACCCTTAGTGGGGCTGGCAGAGAGAATCGTAGATGTGGTCGATACCGGAAATACACTCAAGGCCAATGGTCTAATGCCAATGGAACATATTGCTGATATCAGCTCACGTTTAGTTGTAAATAAAGCCTCCATGAAAATGAAACACCAGCAAATCAAATCTCTTATTGATCGCTTTGCAGAAGCTGTTAATAAATAATTACCTGTTTTCTATTCCTTATATAAAAATTCGTTCCGCCGGAGTTCGTCATGCTTGATATTAATCGTTTAAAAACCACTGATAATGATTTTTGGGCTTTATTAAAAGATTTACTTGCCTGGGATAATGTTTCAGATGATTCTGTGCAATCAACGGTTAGAAAAATATTGACAGATGTGCGCAGGGAAGGGGATGAAGCCGTTGTAAAATATACCAATCAACTTGATCGCATGGATGTCAGTGATATCTCTGCTTTAACGATTCCCAAGGAAAGATTACAATACGCTTTAGATAGTTTATCTGATGAACAACGTCAGGCTTTGGAACTCTCAGCTGAGAGAGTTAAAAAGTATCATGAAAAACAAAAAATGGAGTCATGGTCTTATACAGAAGATGACGGCACTCTATTAGGTCAGCAAGTCACAGCTCTGGATAGAGTAGGACTCTATGTACCGGGTGGACAGGCAGCATATCCATCCTCAGTCTTGATGAATGCCATTCCTGCGAAAGTGGCAGGCGTTGAAGAACTCATCATGGTAGTACCAACGCCGGATGGTCAGATCAATGAGTTAGTTTTTGCAGCAGCAGCCATTACAGGTGTTGATAAAGTATTTTCTATTGGTGGTGCCCAGGCTGTGGCTGCTTTGGCTTATGGAACGGATGCAATTCCACAGGTAGATAAAATTGTTGGACCGGGTAATATTTATGTTGCCACGGCAAAAGGCATGGTTTTTGGTAGCGTAGGTATTGATATGATTGCCGGCCCTTCCGAAATTTTAGTCATTTGTGATGGTAAAACTGATCCGGACTGGATTGCTATGGACTTGTTCTCTCAAGCTGAACATGATGAAGATGCACAGGCTATTTTAATTTCTCCGGATGCTGAATTTCTGGATAAGGTGAATTCTTCTATTGAGCGATTATTGGGGGAAATGGAACGGGAAAAGATCATTCGCGTATCACTCAATGAACGTGCAGCATTAATTCATGTCAAAGATATGGATGAGGCAGTTGAAGTATCTAATTATATTGCTCCGGAACACCTGGAATTATCAGTGGATGATCCACAGGCAATGTTACCCAAAATCCGCCACGCCGGTGCTATCTTCATGGGACGTTATACCGCAGAAGCATTAGGTGATTATTGTGCAGGCCCAAATCATGTACTGCCCACATCAAGAACAGCACGCTTCAGCTCAGCTTTAGGAGTCTATGACTTCCAAAAACGCTCCAGCCTGATTATGTGTTCAGCAGATGGCGCTTCAGAATTAGGCAAAACAGCCTCAATCATTGCCCGTGGCGAAGGCCTGACAGCTCACGCTCGTAGTGCAGAGTATAGGATCAAAAAGTAATTTAAAGAAAGATCAAGAGACAAAAGAAGGGGGTATGCGTTCGGATAAATACTGTGGAAGACGATTGCACAGAGAAGTGGTTGGCATCATTGGGGACGCTCAAGGCCATCCATGGC
>JADFVK010000168.1 GCA_015222495.1 Pseudomonadota bacterium | reverse complement strand
GCCTCTACATGTAACATACTAGATAACTATTCCATTCTTTTACTCTGTTTTTTCTTCTGCTCTTGCCCTTTCACCTCTAGTAAGGGAATATGACGTAAGAGCAATTCGGAGTATAGGTTTGTGGCTCAGGAGGCTTTTTGAGGCATGGATGCCGAAGATGAGCGTTACATGGACGTACTTGAGCGTCCTCCTGTGGTACAATCTATACTCCGAAGTGTGTTTTACAGACTATTCCCGAACGACTCAATAATGTACAAATTAAATTAACGGTTGCACTGGAATATAACGCTGATACTGAGCAGGTAAATATAAGCCCTGGCTTTTCAATACCTGAATTCGGTGTTGATAAGCCGCACCATACATCAGGTGTTCTGCAATATCAGCTACTTTTCTATTTTTATAATCATTTAGATAAGTACCTGCCACCCAGTCATTAAATGCACCCATAGCCGGACCACTCCAGATTTGATAGTCAAACTCACGACCGGCAACGCCTGCATTAGACCAGCGGGAAGAAAGTCCTAAATACCAGCGAAAAACCAGGGCCATTTTTTTCTTAGGATTTTTTTTGGCTTTTTCAATAATTGAAGGATCACGTTTCTGGAAAAACTCTACTGTTTGCTGCCAGATGGTCTCTACAGAATTCTGCAGTATTTGTTTTTCAAGCTTTTCAATTTCAGTTTGAGGGATCTCATCTAGGCTATTATAAGTACTATAAAGCTCGTAAAGTTTTTGTGCACGCATGGGGAATAAAGTCCCCTTCTTTAATACCTGAAGTTTAATACCACGCTCAAACATATCAGAAGCTGGTGCCATAACCACATCAGCCATACCTGCCTGGGCTAATAATTTACGTGTATGCTCAGAAGCACCTGCTTCAATACAACTTTGATTAACAGAGCCTGTCACCACATAAGCTGCACCCATCATATAACAGGCCAGTGCCGCATCTGGTGTACCCACACCACCACCAGCACCGACACGAATCTCTATAGGATATTGACGTTGTGCCTGAATTTCATCACGCAGAGCAATAATAGAAGGTAATAAAACACTTAAAGGACGATTATCTGTATGACCACCTGAATCAGCTTCCACTGTAATATCATCAGCCATAGGCACTTGCATCACTAATTGAGCTTGTTCCTGTGTGATTGCTCCTTGTGCTAATAGTTTATTAACCACATTTTCAGGTGCTGGCTGCATAAATACTGTAGCCACTTCCCTTCTGGATACTTTACCGATAATTTTATTGTTAATTTCAATAGAACCATCTGCAGCTTTAGATAAACCCTTGGCACGAAAATAAACTAAAGAAGGAGTCAATGTAAAAAAGGCAGCAGCTTCAATAATATGAACACTATATTTTATATATAAATCAATGGTTCCCTGTTCAATGGCAGGTTCTGAAGGATTATGAATAAAGTTAAAAACATAGGGACCATTAGGCAATGCCTGTTGAATTTTCTTTATAGCAAGCTCAACTCGTTGCAGATCAAGACCTCCAGCACCGAATGAGGCAAGCATACCCCGTTTCCCAAGACTAATAACTAGTTCCTCAGAGGAAATACCATTGGCCATAGCACCTGTCATATAGGCGTATTTAACACCATAGAATGCTTTAAATTGTGGATCGCCTAATTGTTCTGGCATCACTGGCGGCACATAGGCGGTAATTTTAGCAACCTCAGCACAGCCTTCATTATTAATAGTGATTTGATCATTATCCAGCATTACATAACAGGGCTTATCCAAATTTCTTAAGTTTTCAACACCTTGTATCCCTTCTAAAATCGACATATTATTGAGCCTCCTGAATACTTAGGCCAATACTTTCAACAGAATAAATACGCAGTCCGTCTTTCCATAAATTACCATCAATGACAATATCGATTCGATTCGGTGTTTTTCTGATTTCCTTAATATGTACTTCTAATGTCATCACTTTATTATCAGGAATAATTTGTCCACGATAAGTCCATTTAGCTTCATCTTCTACTAAACCAAAACGAGGATTAGTAAAATCTTTACCCAGATCCTGCTGCAAAGCAAAAACCTGAATAGACTGAATCATAGCTTCCACACCTAAAGAGCCCGGCATTACCGGATCTTTGTAGAAATGACAGGGGTAGAACCAGTCACCGGCATCAATGACATTCATAGAATGTACATAGCCCTTGCCAAACTTACCACCATTAGGCACCACAATGGATTCATCAAGGAAACTTAACATACCACCTGCCAGGTGATAAAAAGGCTTACCAGGCTTGGCTGCAAAAAGTTCTTTTTTGGCTTGTTCTGAATTCAAATCATAAACCACTAACTCTTGTTCTGGTATATTCTCTTCTTTGTACCAGGGCAATAATTTCTTACCCTTGTCCATACCTACCTGATTAGAAAGAGAGTCTGCACTAAAGAAACCAAACACAGCATCCCCTTCATAGAAGGTTTCACCGTCACAAATCAATTCAAAAGTGAATTTCTGAATAATATTATTCATTACTGCTGAAGTAGAATACATGGTGGTTTTATTTACGATGGTTTTTCCACGTAAATCAATTTCCTTGATTAAACGACCAGTACCATCCAAATTACGGAAATACAGATTTATATCCGGATAAATCAGCGTACTGCCAATATGAGAGGTTAAGAAACCATTAGGCTGTAATGCAATCTCCATTAGCATGGAATAAGGTGAAAATGAGGGGTATGAGTTTTCAGTACAAAACCAGACATCCTCAGATACATCATATTCTGCAGTACACTTGGTCGTATTTTCAAAATCATGACGTTCACCGGTGACATCCAAAACTCTATGCATAACCTGCAAATAACTATTCGGTGTACGCGGTGGACGTCTTGGAGGATCACCCGCTTTTGCCGGTGGCTGCTTATAAAGAGCAAACTCAGGACCAAAACAGGCCTCAATATCACCTGTGGCAAAGTGTACAATTTGCTCTTCCGTAAATAATGCAGGTTTGATTTGAGGTTTATGAATAGGAGGCATAGATGAAGTAGTTTCAGTTATGGATTGTGCAGCAGCAGGAATAGCTGTTTCAACGGCAGGAGCAATTGCAGTGCTGCCAAATTTCAGTAACTGCTTTTCCTGTTCACTCTTTTCCGACAATTCCAGACAAACATCTCTGAAATCAACCACAATCTTACCATCAATAATAATATCCACATTACCACGAGCATAAGGCTTGCCCGTACCATTAGAAGAAAGACCCACTTCGGTAACTTCTAAACGATAAGTCATCAAGCGATCTTTTGGCAAAGCCTGACCACGACAACGAATAGGCTGAGGAATATTACGTATAGTCTGAAAACGAGCATCGATAGTTTTAGTATGTAATCCCAGATACAACATAAAAAATTGTAATAACTGCACACAGCCTTCAGACATTAAAGAACCAGCCAATACAGGATCATCACGGAAATGACTGGTAAAATACCATTCATCAGGGAATAGATCTTTCTCAGCTTCAATCAGTCCTAAGCCCCATAAACCACCAGTGCGATCGACTTTAGTAATACGATCCAACATCATAATTTTTTCTAATGGAAAATGTAATGATGGATTCTTACCTTGCTTATCATAGGCAGGATTGGCATAACAAGCAGCCAAATCACCATCCATTAATGATTGAATATCTGTTCTATCAAAAGTAGTTTTCTGACATTGTAAAATAGGTGTAAAAGATGATTTAACAACTTTGGCACGTATAGACTCTTCTTCCTTGGTATGAATCACACCTTTACCTACTGCCAGTTCTTCATCAGAGAAGAAACCAGCACAGCCATTATCCATTTTCAGAATCATTTTATCGCCGACAAAACACTCATAGGAGAAAAAGAACAATAAATTATTTTTATGCTGGGCAAAGGAATTTATAGAAATCTCATAGCGTAAGGTTTGTCCTTCCTTAGGCTGATCATCTAAAAATGTTAGGGTACAATCTAATAAGCGATAGACATATTGCCCCTTATTTTCAAAATCAATACCCATATAACTAATTAATAATAAGTCACATTGTCCGGACTCGATACAGATACAGGTAGGAATTTGTCCATCAGTGGAATACCAGGCATTATGCGGAATATCATATTCCGTGGTCATAGTTGAGGGCTTATACTCCCCTTTTTCGGCATTCATTTCGGTCACACGTGTTACTAATAGATAGGGATCCATTGGCAACATTACACGTCGGGAATAGGTATCAATAATGTCATAATCAGGACCAAACACCTTGCCTATTTTACCATAGGCGACTTCTCGTAAATCCTGCTCAGTATAGATAATTTGTTTTGGTGTACTATATTCTGTAGGAAATAATTGTTTTTGGACTTGATTATCCGTTGCCACAGGTGCTTGTATTACAGCAGCGGAATTAACAAATTGATGAGAATTAGGATTATTAATACTATCAAATACCAGATTGCTCAGGGTTTGCAGGCCCTGACTTCTTGATTGCATAAAATCAGCATGCATTTCACTGATATTAATATTATGTTGGAACATCTTTTGTAACATTTCACTTTGATATGTAGGCATAAAGGTACTTTCCATGCTTTTCGCTTTAAAGTTATAAGTTGAATGAGAAGTTGTGACACTGCTATTCTTTGAAACTGCTGATACCGGTTCTTTTGACTCTTTTATTATTGCTTTAGCAACACTTTTTATGGGTGCTCTAACGGGTTCAGCTGTTTTTTTAATCTCAGGTTTTGCTATCTGAGCGATTACAGGCTTTTCAACAATAACAGGCTTTGATATGTTTTTTTGAGGTGCAAACCTTCTACGATTCTCATCAGTTAAAATGACATCA
The DNA here is from genome assembly GCA_015222495.1 of Pseudomonadota bacterium. Classification (GTDB taxonomy): domain Bacteria; phylum Pseudomonadota; class Gammaproteobacteria; order GRL18; family GRL18; genus GRL18. Next base: position 4,653 of record JADFVK010000168.1, on the reverse strand, counting down.
GCAAAAGGCTTTTTGCCTAATACAACTGATTTAATTAATGCCGGTTTAGCTTTGACTAATTGTTCAGCGTCTTTTACGGAATGAGGAAATAGTTTGTCCAGATGCATTGCCACACCATGACTGGTGAGTTTAGCCGCTAGTCTTAGCAATGAGGTATAATCATCAGCACCCTTGCGGTTAATACTCACCGATAAGTGTTGTTTGCCTTTTAAACTTTCACCCACCCATTTTGAACAACTGCTTTGCGGTCCTAATTCAATAAAAATACGCGAACCATCATCATAAACCTGATTCACCAATTTAGGAAAATCCACCATATGGGTATAAAAAGTCGCAATATTATGACCAATCACTTCAGCCTTCATTTGCGTTTTTTTATAATATGCCGCGGTATAAAAATCAACACCCTTTATAGCTGTTGTTGGCATCGTATGTAGTGTTTCTAAGGCATCAAACTCAGCCAGTACTAATTCATTATGCACCACATCTTTAATGGGCACAGGAAAGAGTCGCCACTTAAGCTTTTTCACTACACGCTTACAGGCTTCATCATCACCGGCAATAACAATTTCATTGGGTGCATTAACAATAATTAAAAATACCCGTTCCTCTTCTGCAATAACCGGTTCTGCTTTTTCCGGCGAAGTTCTTAAGGTATAAGTGCCCCAGATGGGTTTATCACCCTCTTTATAAGCAGGTAAATCCCAGGCTTTTCGTACCACGTCCATTTCACCCACCAGACGATTATGAAAAGTGGCGGTAGAGTGAAGTGTTTCACTCATATAATCGGTATTATCCCAGGCACCAGAGGAAAACAGCATGGATAGCTCACCCATACTATGGCCAAAAGCAGCCTCATGTTTAACACCTAAAATATCCTGAATTAGTTTGGTATAGACAATTGAAGTCATAATACCCGACTCAAACATGGCCACCGCATCATCACCCATGGTGGCTTCTAATTCCTTAAAGGCTTTTTTATCCGGATTAGAGACTGTCTCAGGATAGACATAATGAGTACGCATCATTTTTTTAAGACAGGAGGTTGAATGTGCAACCTGATCAATGAGTTCCGGGAACATATGAAAAACTGTTCTAGCCATACCGATATAGGAATTAAAGCCGCCGGGATAAACAAAAGCAATTTTGCCTTTGTCCCCTTGTGGAGTGGGCGTAAAATAACTGCCCAAAGGTGTTGACCATTCTTCACCGCTCGCTATAGATTCAGCTACGGCATTGATTGCCGAGCGAGTTTCACGCTGTAATTCTTCACTGGAACGAGCCAGTATCGACAAGCTATATTTAGGTTTATTTATTTTTTGAAATTCAGTCAGTTTATCTACGGAAAGTTCCGCTAAAGAAACTGAATTATTAACTGAATTTTGCAATTGACTTAATAACGTCTGTAATTCATTTTCAGAATGAGCCGCAATAGGAAATAAAAATAATGCCTGATTTTCTGCTAATTGATCAAAATAATGATTTTCAGGCTGTTGATTTTTGATTGTATTAGTCGGAATTCGTGAACCACTATCGGATAATATCATGTGATAGGCACTATTATCCTGACCTAAGCCATTGATGGCTGCATAACGCTTTATAATTGCCTTTTTTGATTTTCCCTGATTAATCAGCCAGGGACGTGACTCCTGAGGAAAATAAAACTGTTGATCCTGCCATTGTTCTAAATCCTTCGGTTGTTCCCAGTTTGGAATACCAGGAATAAAACGATTATAAAGACATAGTGAAGTTTTAATCAGAGCAGCAATACCTGAAGCAGCAAAGTTGTGACCCACATTAGACTTAATACTACCCAGAGCACAACTATTGTCGGGTGTTCTCTTCTTATAATGAGCAACTAAGCTAGCAATCTCAGCTTCATCCTGATTAGGAATACCACTACTATTAAGCTCAATATAATCAATTTGATCCTGTTTAATATCTGCCTCTTTTAAGGCATTATCGGTAGCCTGTTGCAGGCTATTAATACTAATATTTCTGACACCGGAAAAACCTTCAATATTGGCATAAATACGTTCATCTTTTTCAAGCTGATCTGAGCGTTTTAGAACAACAGCTCCTGCACCCTCACCAATACTCCAACCCTGCGAGTTTTGCTCAAAACTTAGACTAGAATTATTTGAGATATCCCTTGTATTTCTTTGATTTTGAATGTAAATATTTTCTACACTGCCAGATAAATCAACAGAGCCCACCACCATTGCATCCACATCACCAGACTCTAAAAAGAGCTTAGCAACTTCTAATGCCTTAAACACAGAATTCTCTTGTGCTGAGATGGTAAATGCTGGTCCAGAAAAGTCCCATAAGGAACAAATACGACAAGGAATAATATTGCCGATAAAACTGGTGAATTGATTAATTTCTACAGCATTATGTAAGCTGTCTTTTAATAGCTCTGTTAATTGATCTTGCTGCTCATCATTAAGAGTGATCTGACTATTGCGTAAACTTTCTTGCAATTGCCAGGCAGCATCAATACGACCACGAAATTGATGAATGCCCAGATCCATTTCCATCGCAACTATTACACCAATATTACCACCCTTGGGTAAGTTGGCATCTTGCAATGCTTCATCTAACACTTTCATCATCAGCAATTGCTGAGGTAATAATGGAGCCTGTTCTTCTGGTGGGATTTTAAAGTAAAGGTGATCAAAGTCGAATTGATCTATAAAGTTACCCTGTGGCTTTTCTTGTTGTTCAGAAAGTCCAAATTTTTCCAGTATCGACGTATCTTTCTCAATACCCTGCCAACGATTTTTTGGCAATTCAGTCTGACAGGATTTTGATTGATAAATAGTATTTTCTAACTCAGCAAGATTCTTATTTTCACCGAAAAAAGCACCCATGCCAACAATACTGATAGATTGATTCTTTATCGGTGGTGTCATTTTACGTTTTAAAATCTTAGCCTTATTTTTTTCCTGATGCTGCTCTAAAATTAAATGTGCATTGGTACCACCAAAACCAAAGGCTGAGATGGCAGCAACTTTTTCTTTCTTTTTACCATGTCCAGCACTTATATCTGACCAGACTTTATTTTCAGTAAGGATATTATCACCGGCAATATTATCCTTATCAGAAGTCATAGCATGTTGAATGTTGACTGTGGCGGGTAAGAGATCATTTTTCATCGATAAAATGATCTTTAACATACCTGCCATACCAGCAGATGTTAGCAGATGTCCAAAATTTGATTTCGCCGTACCCATGCCAAAATGAATGTCTTTATTAGAGAAATACTCTTCCATTGAATGAATTTCGGTAGCATCACCTAAGGGCGTACCAGTGGCATGACATTCAATATAATCTACATCAGAAGGATTGAGTTCGGTATCTTTGTAAGCTCTATCATAACAAGTCACCTGACCTGCCTGATTAGGGCTAAGTACAAATTTACCCTTACCATCATTAGATAAGCCAATACCACTAATGACTGCATGAATATTATCACCATCTCGTAAAGCATCTTCATAACGCTTTAACACAAACATCCCAGCACCTTCACCGGTATTTAAACCTGATGAGTCTTTATCCAGAGGACGACTGATAACATTTTCGGGGAAGGCTTTAAATGTGGAAAAACCCATGGAAACAAACCAGGGATCGGCAGAACTCACGGCTCCCGCCAACATCATATCTGCTTTATGGGATAATAAATAAGAACAGGCCAGTTTCATACTATATAAAGAAGAAGCACAGGCAGCATCCAATACCAGTGAAACATCACCTAGAGAAAGGGCCTGAGAAATAATACTGGCTGGCATTCCTGCCACACTAGCATTAACTAAATCAGCATCAACTTCATCACCCATTTTAAAATCAGAGTCATTTAATAAATCTTTTAAGGGCGTTGATAGAGCCTGATGATAAAGCGGTAAAAATAATTTATTGGATTTTTGAGTAGGAAAGGATAGGTTTCCCAGCACTACACCACAACGAGAGAGTATATCAGCTTTATCCGCATAACCAGAATCTTTTAAAGCTTCACGACTAACATGTAATGCCCATAAAAAAGTATTATCCAGAGCATTAAGTTTTTTTGACTCTAGTGCATAGTCCTGAGCATCAAACTGAAAATTCTCAATATAACCGCCGGTGGTACAATAATACTTATCTTTAGTATCTTTTTGGGGTGAGAAATAATCCTTAGGATCACGTCCCATATGTTTTTTATCAGCAGAAATACGAGAATCTTTATTGGCAACCAGGTTTTCCCAATATGCTTCTGGTGTATCAGCCCCGGGAAATAGACAGGCAGTTCCAATAATTGCAATTTTATCCATTAAAAACCTTTCTCCGATTTTATTCTTCCACCTTTTAAAAGGGGATCTGAGGCTGACGCTCCCATTTCTTTTGCTCTTAACTTCCCCCTTTTAAAAAGGGGGAAGTTAAGAGCAATCATGCAAGTACCTCTGATTATTTAGCCGTAAACATCGAATCAAGTGTTGGGCTCACTGTTACTTCCGCACCAAAGGCTCTGGAATAGATATTACCCTTTAGATCATGAATCACCACATCGGCTTTCATATTGGTTTCTGAAGTAGATTCCACATCTAAAGAAATATAGAAATCTTTTAAGTTAGGAATTTTCTTATAATTCGCTACTTTTAAGAATTTCAGAGGCAG
>JADFVK010000022.1 GCA_015222495.1 Pseudomonadota bacterium | reverse complement strand
TCGGGTGTTGGCTTGGTTGAAATTTATGAGTTTTTGCATTCTCAAGGCTTATATTCAAACAATGCTGAAAGCCATAAGGCAATTATTAATGCAGATGATTCGGCGGCGCTGATTAGTCAGCTAGCCTCAGAAGATAATAATGAATTAGCATTAGCCGCATTGCAGTTATTTATTAAGATTTATGGCGCACAAGCAGGTAATTTGGCACTGACAGTATTACCAAAGGCAGGTTTATATATTGCGGGTGGTATTGCCGCTAAGAATCTACAACACTTTAAGAAAAGTACATTTATTGATGCATTTAATGCCAAAGGTAAAATGAAAGCAGTGATTGCAAAAATACCAGTACGTTTGATATTACAGCCTAAGGTCGGATTAATTGGTGCGAGATTATTAGCAAGTAAAAGCACTGTATAATGAAGCTTATGAGTATTGAAGAAACAAATAATATTACTGTTAATGTAGAGGCAAATTACCTCGAACGTGAGTCTGATCCAGAAAAGCAACGTTATATCTTTTCTTATGAAATCACGATAAAAAATTCGGGTGATAAGGCGGCGCGGTTATTATCTCGTTATTGGAAAATAACGGGTGGTAATGGTCATGAGCAAGAAGTAGAGGGTGACGGTGTTATTGGTGTTCATCCGCTTTTATCTCCAGATCAAGAATTCACTTATACCAGTGCTGCAATGTTAGATACGCCTGTCGGTATGATGCAGGGGCACTATAAAATGATTGCCGATGGCGGAGAGCGATTTGAAGTTGATATTCCAGCGTTTAGTCTTGCTACACCGAAGGCACTTCATTAAATGATTGTTATGCAGGTGACAGAGCAAAAATTCTGGTTCTATCTGCTAATACTCAGTTTGTTGTTTTCAGGTATTGATCCTGTTGCGGATCGTTTGACATGGTTCTTAGAAACCGTTCCTGTGATGATTGGTTTAGTGGTGTTATTAAAAACACATACTCACTTCCCGTTAACATTACTAAGTTATCGTTTATTAGCAATATTTAGCTTTATTTTGATTATCGGTGGCTATTACACCTATGCTGAAAATCCATTATTTAATTGGATACAAATAGAATTTGATTTGGCACGTAATCATTATGATCGCTTAGGACATTTTATGCAGGGTGTTGTTCCTGCTATTGTTGGACGAGAGTTGTTATTGCGAACATCACCTTTACAGCGTGGAAAATGGTTATTCTTCTTAGCTTGTTCACTAAGTTTAGCAATTAGTGCCTTTTATGAGCTTATTGAATGGTGGGTTGCTGTGATTAATGAGCAAGCGGCTGAGGCATTTTTAGGTACGCAAGGCGATCAATGGGATACGCAGTGGGATATGTTCCTAGCACTATTGGGCAGTATCTTTGCACAATGGACATTGAGCCGAACACACGATCAACAGCTAAAGAAGTTTAGCGAATAATACATTGTCCAATTGATTGTGGTGCACAACGCTGCCCAGTCGTCCAAATTGCATGATCAAACCGTACATTATCCATTTTACTAGACATTAAATCTGCTCCCGTTAAGTTGGCATAGGATAAGTTAGCATTACTTAGATCCGTATGACTTAAATTAGCATTTTTAAGATTAGCCCCCATCAAATTACTATTTTGTAGTTGAGCACCGCTAAGATTAGATGATTGTAAGTTAGCATATGAAAGATCGACATCACTAAGGTTTGATTGACTAAAGTCAGAAGCAATTAGATGACTATTCGTTAATTTTGCATGATTCAAATCTTTATTTTTTACAATAAGGTTTGGCTTGTAGCAATTGCTCCAATTGACATGAGGTAATGCTTGGGATGAACAATCAGCTAATGGTGTGGGTATTTGTTGCGGTGATTTAATGGCAAAAAATGCGACTAGACTTAATATTAATAATATAACAATTAGCGGCCAGAATAAGTGCTGATGTTGTTGGCGAAGTTTAAGCATTAAATTGGTGTGAAATTGTCGACGGTAAATATTGGTATCACTTTCTGTTGAACGGCGGTCGCCTTTTCGTAATTTGGCGTGTTGAACGCTAACTTCCTGATTATCACGTTGATCAAAGCCATTACGTTCATCTAAGTGAATTCTAGCTTTTTCAAGTTCAGCACCATGAAGTCGAGAATGTAATTTAGTACTATGAAATAGAGACTGCCAACTTAGTTGATCGTGGCTAACGTCATCATCCATAGAAAGTCGACCTAATATAAGATCATTAGTGATAACCACGCTTGTAAATGGACCTTTAATTGTTCCATTTTTACGGGTGTACCAAAGTGTATTTGTATTTTCCATCATACTTTATCTTAGCTAAGCAAGAGCTTGTTATACTAGCACCGTGTTAATTAAAAGTGGGTGAGTAATGCTTATTCAGCAGTCAATACAGAATACGCTGGGGGTGGTAAATGATATTCCAAATCAATTACTCGCTGGCTTGACTGTGGGTCAGCGTGTTGAAGCTGTTGTTATGACACCTGCTCAGACTGCACAAATAGTCACTTTAAAGGTGACTGATAGCTTGATGGAAATTCGTAGCCCCATGCCGTTACGACAAGGTGAGTTAGTACAACTTGAACTAGTACAGCTGGGAGATAAAACGGTATTAAAATTAGTTGCTGCTACGAATAGCGCGCAAGCTATTACTAAATCAGTAGAACCTGCACCTTTAAAAGTGGGCCAACAAATTGCTGTTGAGGTGATAAAAGTCTTGGCAGAAAACCGTCTTCTAGTAGAAGCTAAGCCACAGACTGAACCTCTAGTACAAAAAACAGTGTCGGCACAAACATTTGATATTGATATTTCTCAGCTAGCTAAAGTACCTAAAGTGACAGATAAGTTATTAATGGATGTTGTTAGTTTAAAACCATTGCAAGTTCAATTAGCTGTAGATGCTAAACCTCGTGAACAGCTTTTATTAGAACGTATTCGACAATTATTACCTCAACTACCTAGCTCCCCTAATATTAAGAGTTTGGTTAACGCATTAAAGACCACTGAACTTCCAGAACCTGTGCGGCGAGAAATACAAAATATTGTGCAAAATGTAGTGGATAAAAATGCAGTAAATAAGCCAGAAGTACTACAGCAGGCATTGAAAGTATCAGGCTCTTTTACTGAAAAACAGTTAATTACACAGCCAGAGTTAATAGCAAGGGATTTTAAGGGTAACTTGCTGAAATTATTGCAAGTATTAGAGTCAGAGCTGGCAAAACAAAGCAAAACACAAGCAGGCGCTAATGCGAAAGTAGCCTTGCCACCAGTACAGTTAACATCACAATCACAGGCGATGATGTTGGCAAAGATGATAAGCCAAAAAGTATCAGCAGAACAGGCTAGGAATATGCCTATGGAATTGTTGGCATTACAAAGTTTATTAAAAGAAGCTGAGGGAATACATAGCAAAATCCAACTCAACCAGTTGGCAATGCTGAAAGAGCCTGAATCATCTATCACAGCAAGTTGGTTAGTGGATTTACCTTTAAAAGATAAATCTAGTATTGATGTTATGCAATTACAAATTGACCAACATAAGCGTCAAACTGAGTCTGAGGAAGGTGATATTTGGAGTGTGAAGTTACGTTTGGATACTCAAAATCTAGGACCTGTTCAAGCGACAGTAACGATGCTTGCTGATGATGTGAAAATTATATTACGAGCAGAAAGGGAAAGTAGTGCCAATTTATTAGAAGAGTATTTGCCAACATTACAGCAAGCATTATCAAAGCTTAGTGTTTCAGTAAGTCATCTGAGTTGCCGTTGTGGCGATATTGAAAAAGCAGTATTAACGGATAGTTATGCCGCCATAACGACATCATTAGTGGATATTTCGGTATGAGTAATAATGAGCCACTTCGAGCGATAGCATTAAAATATGATGGAGAAAATGCACCTACGGTAACGGCTTCAGGAGAAGGTGATCTTGCTGAAGAAATTATTCGAATTGCTCGTGAACATGGAATTCCGTTGCGGGAAGATAGCATTATGGCTGCATTATTGAGTGAACTTGATCTTGGAGAAGAGATCCCTCCTGTGCTGTATCGAGTGATTGCTGAAGTTATTGCTTATGCCTATATCGTTTCAGGCAAAGTCCCTGTAATTAAACAAAAAAATTCTGATTGAATAGGCTTTATTAATGACGCTATGGGAGGTTTTCCTGAGTGTCAAAAATACAACACTTTATAATTAGGATTATGATCTAATCATTAAGTGTTGATTTTTATAAATAAAAGATATATTGTCATGACATCGTAGTAAGTATATTAGGCAATTAGTGATATAACGTTGTGGCAGTTTTAAGTAATAAAAGCAGAGAATATGGGGTAGAACGACTACCCCAAAAGCATATTGATCCCGTTATGGGATCGGATGTGAGTGATCTGCTTGGTTCAAAAATTGTGATAGCAGGGCCTAAAGTATCTGATGTTGCCTTCATGAAGACAATGCTTGAGATTAGCGGTTTTTCTAATATATTAACTGCTAATGAAGGCTCAGGTGTTATACAACATCTACGTCAAGGCATTAAAAATGATATTTGTGATGTTGATTTAATTCTAATTGAAAGTAGCTTGACTGAAATGACTAGTCGGGAATTGCGTTCAATGCTCGATCAGTTTGATGAGTGGCGCTTGATTCCTATTATTTCATTAACAGAAGAGTCGCAATGGGATCATGCACAAGTCTTAACGGATCTAGGACACGGTGTAACAACATTGTTATATCATCCACTGACAGCAGAGTCTTTTCCTCCTTCGGTAATGACTGCATTAGCTGTGAAAAAAGAGCGTGATATTGTTGCTAAGCGACATATTGAGCTAGAAGATGAACTTGCTAATTTAAAAGTGATGGAAGCGCGATTACAGTTTTCTGTTGACCATGATGATTTGACGGGCTTATCTAATCGTCGAAAACTTGAACAAGCAATAGATCTAAGTTTGATCCAAACACGTAACTTTAAAACTAAGAGTGCTTTATTTTATGTCGATTTAGATCGATTTAAAGTACTTAATGATGCAGAAGGCCATGCTGTTGGTGATGCGTTATTGATTAAAGTTGCAAATTCATTGAGAAGCGCATTCTCTACGCAAGATACATTGGTACGAATAGGTTCTGATGAGTTCGCTGTGTTGGTCGATAATATTGATGATCAACAAGCAATGGAAAAAGCTGAAGCTTTACGTTCAATGTTTGACGGTTATAGCTTTGCTCATCAGGGAAATCAGTATCATTTATCAGCCAGTATCGGTGTTAAATTGATTTCTGGTGATAAAGAGTTAATAGCGGGTGATATTTTAGCGCATGCCAATCAAGCGTGTTATACCGCACAAGAACGAGGTCGTAATCGCGTTCACCTTTATAGTTCAGACGATCAAGAGATGGATGTTTTACGTCATAGTGTAGAGTGGGCTCCCAAAATAAGATCAGCATTAAAACAAGAAAATTTCTTATTGGAATTTCAGCCCATTCATAATGTGAAAGCAAATCAAGTAAGCCATTATGAATGTTTAATTCGAATGAAAGGTGAAGATAATACCTTGTATTATCCGAATGATTTTATTCCAGTAGCAGAAGCGATGGGCTTAATTCAGCAGATTGACTTATGGGTTGTTAATCATGCTTTTGATTTAATGCGAACCATGCCGAGTGACATCTCTCTTGCCATCAATTTATCAGGTAATATATTCCTCGATCACCACCTATATCCATTAGTTGAAAAAAAATTGGCACAAACAGGTGTAGATCCAAGTCGAATCATATTTGAAATTACGGAAACATCTGCGATATCTAATTTTGAACAAACTAAGAATGTGGTTAATGAATTACGTTCATTAGGTTGTTGTTTTGCTCTGGATGATTTTGGTGCAGGTTTTAATTCATATAACTATTTAAAGCATTTCCCAGTAGAAATTCTAAAAATTGATGGTGGCTTTATTACTGATTTGGAAAATGATGATGTTGATCAGCTATTAGTGAAATCAATGATTGATATTGCACATAGTTTAGGTAAAAAAACTGTCGCTGAGTTTGTAGAAAATCAAAGTACTATGGACTTGTTAAC
>JADFVK010000167.1 GCA_015222495.1 Pseudomonadota bacterium | reverse complement strand
TCTGCTTTGGCTAAAGAGTGCGAACGAAAATCTCATGGCTATGCTGATATTTGGCTCTACAAAAATAGCGGTTATTATGCTGATGCTCTTGAATATTACATGCGCGTGTTTGGCAAGGAAAATGTTAAGATCTTCTTTTATGATGAATTTCTACATGACAATAATACTATACTGCAAGAAATTTGCTCATTTGCTGGTGTTGAGCTTAACTATAGATTCCAGCACGTATCGGAAGTAAACAAATCAGGTCTTCCGAAGTTGGCGTTTGTCGCTAAGCTTCTGGCGCCAAATATGTTTACGTATATATTACGGCGAATTATACCTCAAGGTGCTGGTCGTGTTGTGCGCAAAGTAATCAAGGACTGGAATACTGGTTCCAAACCTATTTTGTCTAATCATATCCGGGTTTCTCTGTTAGCGGATTATAAGGAAGACATTCTTCGTGTTGAGTCTCTGGTAGGACGCCAAAGCGGATGGCTACGTTAAGAATGAATGATAAGCAAAAGAAGCCTTTTTTTGTTGTCTCTGGCATGCATCGTTCTGGCACGACTTTCATAGGACGAATCTTGATGCTTTACCCAGAATTACATGTCATACACGAACCGCTTAATCAATATTATGGAATCAAAGGAATAAATCATGTTTATCCATGCGATTTAGATATAGAGCAACAACTGTACTACTCTTCGTTGCTGGGTAAATTATTAGATGGAAAAGTAAAGTATGTGCGACGTTCACCAGGAGATGTATGGTACAAAGCTATTGCGCGCGTGTTCACTGGAGGGCGTGTGGGGTTAGATATGGCTAAATATCGTGCACGCTCTCTGATTAGATCAAATATCACACCTGTCTTTAAAGATCCTTTTCAAATACTCTTATCTGAAACGCATATAAAAAATGGAAATCGCATTATTGCATTAGTACGTCATCCGGCAGCCATATGGCTTAGTATCAAACGAATGAAATGGTGCTTCAATTCCTCAAAACTTGCTTATCCAGAGATCATGAAAGATCTTGGCCTAAAAGAATGTCAAAAACCATTGAATGAACTATCCGAAGTTGAGAAATTTGCATGGTTATGGCTGATTATTTATACATACCTCTGGCGAATTTCTAACTCGAAAAACTTGTTGATTGTTCGGCATGAATATTTTTGTATGAGGCCATATGATGAACTAAAACGTATTGAAGCATTCTTTGAACTTGAACCAGGTACAGAACCCAGGGATTTTATTGAGAAAAATATGTTCGCCAGTGCGGTAATGAAAAATGATGATCAATTACATGTTTTTGAAAGAGACTCAAAAAAATTGGCCAGATCATGGCGTAATGAAATTAGCAAACAGGATGAAGAAATAATTAATCGTATATGTGGGCCATTAGTAGAGCGTTTCTATGATGCTTAAGAGTAATATTGAAACAGCATTGATTATTGTCACTTATAATTCAGAGAAAGATATTCAACGTTGTATCGAATCTATATACATGCATGTAAAGAATATTTCACAAACAGAAATAATTGTTGTTGATAATAATTCATCTGATGCCACTCTCCAAATCCTTGAAAATATTAAATATAAATTTGATAATTTAAGCGTTATACAGCTTGAGGAAAATATTGGTTTTGGAAGAGCAAATAACATAGGGTTTCAGGCAGTTAATGCGGATTTTTATGTGTTATTAAACGCAGATGCCTGGTTGATTGGCGATAGCATTATGCCAGCGCTTAATGCAATGAGATCAAATAATAATGTGGTTATCTGCGGGCTGCCGCTAGTATTTCCTGATGGCTCTCCTCAAACATCCTCGCATTTTTATTCTGCGTGGACTAGGTGGGCACTAAAATTGTTAGGCGTTCGTTTATTTATTATGTGGTTGTTTAAAATAAAGGTGATGCGGAAATTTCTTGTTAAATTACCTATGGGTGGTGAGTTTATTAAAACCCAGTTACAACCAAAATTTGATATTGATAATTTAAATACACAAATCATCAGTAATAACATACGTGATGTGGATTGGGTTTGTGGTGCAGCAATGGTACTTCAAGGAAATTTTGTGCGTGAAGTGGGTGGATTCGATCCAAAGATTTTTTTGTATGGTGAAGATGAGGATTTATGTATAACGGCATGTCGAATGGCCAAGCGCGTATCCACTATTGATACAATGCCTGTAGTTCATATGCTTGGCTGGGGAGGAGGGCGATTCAACCGGAAAGTTGCAGATTTTAAATATGTCTCGCTTGGATATTTCATAAATAAAAATATTCATAGTTATCTTGATCGATTTTTGATGACATTATTATTACCAGTTTATGTTTACGGTTGGCGACGTTTTTTTTATATTTTTTGGGTAAAAAATGATTCAAGTAAAAAAAATTAAAGAGCGAGTAAATCTTTGGTACCGCATTCTTGATAAATTGACGGTATGTGATGATACTTTTTCAAAAGAAAAACTTATTAACAGACTAACAGCATTAAATAAACCAACTATTCTCTCATTTGTTAATGCACATGCATTAAATATTGCATGGAAAGATAATGGTTTTGCAGAAACATTGTTGAAGTCTGATGTCCTTTTGCTTGATGGTATTGGTGTAAAGATACTTTTAAAATTAATAAAGTATCCTTATGGCCTAAATTTTAATGGTACTGATTTTATTCCAGAGTTACTTGAGAAGCTGCCTAAATCAAAACAAGTGGCTGTTTATGGCACTAGAGAGCCTTTCTTAAGCAAGGGCATAAGAAAAATACAAGGCATGGGTTATTCATCGATAAGTGTCGAACACGGCTTTCACCCAGATAAATATTATATTGAAAAATTTCAGTCGACGTCGCCTGATATTATTATTCTAGCAATGGGCATGTTTAAGCAGGAGAAAATATCAATTGTGCTACGTGAAGTAACAAGTGGTAGAGCGATATTGGTTATTAATGGAGGCGCAATCATTGACTTTTTAGGGGAACGATTTCCCAGAGCACCGAAATATATGAGAGAACATAGTTTGGAGTGGCTATACAGGTTGCTTCAAGAACCAAGAAGGCTGTGGAGAAGAAATCTAGGTAGCATAGTTTTCCTCATGAGAGCATTAATTTGTTTTTTTTATATGAATAAGCAATAGTGGTCATAAGGAAGTCTAAAGGAGCTGCGCATGATAGAATCGTCTGAATCGCCCGTATGATTTAAAGGCTCAGGTCGCCTGCTCATAATAATATTAAGAACTACTGATGTGCCAGAAAAACCCTACTCCCTGTCATTCAAGTTTTTATTTACATTATAGAATGTAAGACATCATAATTATCTTTCCCTCACATATATACATTTCCCCCATGTATGTTATTTAAACAACACTTTTTATTGATCTATATCAATGTGATAACTTGTCTATAATGTTATACATATTACAACTTGTGAGGAGTTGTATGTAGATATAAAAAGTAAATGTAGTATTAATAAAAATGTAGTATTCATTTAATACAAGGATAATAGGGAGAAGGACTATGAAAACTAAACAACTAATATTATCTACCGTAGCACTTGCTGTTGTTACTTCATTTGTTTCAAATTTGGCACTGGCGGTAACAGCTGATGATGTAATTTGTACTAAATGTGTGGGTACTGATGATATTGCAAATTTTAGTATCAGCAAGGATAAAATCAAGGCCGGTGCAGTTACGCTTGGCAAAATCCGCAATAATGCAGTTATAGCTAAAAAAATCGCAAATGGTGCGGTAAAAACGGCAAAAATTGCCACTGGCGCAGTAACAAGCACAAAAATTGCGAATTTTAATGTAACAAACACCAAAATCGGCTCCCGTGCGGTTACAGGGGCGAAATTAGCCACTGGAGCGGCATCGGTAAGCCATGTTGCATTTGTTAATGAAAATACTAGCCTTGCTAATGCTATACAGTGTAAGTTGAGTCGTAGTTCAGGTTATGCATATTACTTAACAGCTGGCGCTGGTACTGTTAGTTCTTGTGATGCATATGCGCCCATTCAAATACCTGATGGTGTTACGATTACTGGTTTAAATTGTACGTTCTATGATAATAATGGGGCCAATTCATTAAACGCAAGCCTTCGTCGTGTGAACACTACGGGTGGTGTGCAGGTTATAGCGTCAACTCCAAGTACAGTGAATAGCACCTCAGTTCAAACGGTATCTAAAAGCGCCAGTTTCTCAACGCCACTTCCTAATAACTTAGTTGATAATAATACCTATTCATACAATATATTCGTAAGCTATAGTGCTAGTGATTTTACAACATTGGGTGCTAATGCTCGTATGTATCGTTGTGAAGTGCGTTATAACCAGATCTTTAAGATTATATTACCATTATAACGCTAGTGATTAATTAAGTGCTCTTGCTCACGTCTTTTCTAACTAGAAAGACGTGAGCATTTATCTACCTTAAATTGAGTTTACTGTAATGACCATAAAGAAAGCAGGATATATTGCTAGTATATTTATAGTAATATGTGCCAGTTTTGGGCTGCAGTACAATGCATTACGTGATGACGCAAAACTACATAGCAAGACTCAGTCAAGCTCTACAATGGCATACTATTTAGCGAGCAAGCAAGCTAAGGTAAATCAATCTAATCTACAGAATAAGCATTCTG
>JADFVK010000166.1 GCA_015222495.1 Pseudomonadota bacterium | reverse complement strand
CTATCAAGGGCATGTTTACGTGCAATGATGAAAGCTCGACAGGGAAGAATTATTTCTATTGCATCAGTTGTTGGTTTGACGGGCAATGCCGGTCAGACAAATTATGCTGCAGCCAAGGCCGGTATTTTTGGTTTCACTAAATCGCTGGCCAGAGAAGTGGGGTCACGGGGTATTACTGTCAATGCAGTTGCTCCTGGGTTTATTGATACAGATATGACAAAGGCATTACCGGATAGTGCCAAAGAAGCCTTATTATCACAAATTCCTTTGAATCGTTTGGGACAGGTAGAAGAGATTGCTTCAGCGGTGAACTTTCTTGCCTCAAAAAATGCCAGTTATATTACCGGTGAAACAATTAATGTGAATGGCGGGATGTATATGCCATAACAGGCTTCTAGCATATGATTTAAGCAAAATAGAAAGTTATTTTTATGAACTGTTTTACCCTTTTTTGGGTATTTGTACAAAAAATGCTTATAATAAGCTAGCATATCAGTCAAGTTTTCACTAAAATAGCATCACATAGATAAACAGATTTTATAGAAAAGAATAAATTAGTTTTATTAATCGAATTATGGAGAGTTTAAAAATGAGTAGTGTTGAAGAAAGAGTAGCTAAGATTGTTGTTGAACAATTAGGTGTTAAAGAAGATGAAGTAAAACCTGAGTCTTCATTTGTTGATGACCTTGGTGCAGATTCTCTAGATACTGTTGAGTTGGTTATGGCTCTTGAAGAAGAATTTGAGACTGAAATTCCAGATGATGAAGCTGAAAAAATTACTACAGTACAACTTGCAGTAGACTATATCAACGCAAATAGCTAAATTCGATAATAGTTAGTTGTATGGTATTGATCTGAAATTGAGTAGATACCACATTTAAAGCCGATTTTAACAATGAACTTCTTTCATATAAAGTTGGATATTGTTAGATGCGGCTTTTTTGCTTTATCCACTATCGTTATTATTTCTAGAATATTTTATGAGGGGAAGTCCTTTGGCTAAAAGACGAGTTGTTATAACCGGTTTAGGTATGGTTAGTCCTGTAGGATTAACTGTGAATGAATCCTGGAAAAGTGTTCTGGCAGGGAAAAGTGGTATTGCTCCTCTTGATCACTTTGATGTCTCAGATTATAGCGTAAGGTTTGGTGGCTCGATCAGAGGTTTAGATATGACGGAATATCTAAAACCTAAAGAAATAAAAAAAATGGATTTATTTATCCATTATGGTATGGCTGCTGGTATTCAGGCATTTAAAGATTCAGGCCTGGAAGTTACAGATGAAAATGCCTGGCGTATTGGTGTTTCTATAGGCTCTGGAATTGGTGGAATTACAGGAATTGAAAAGGGACATAATGCCTGCTTAAAGGGTGGTCCGCGTAAAGTCTCGCCATTTTTTGTGCCCAGTAATATTATTAATATGACTTCCGGCAATCTTTCTGTTATGTATGGTTTGAAAGGGCCCAATATTGCTTTGGCCACAGCCTGTGCAACAGCCACTCATAGTATTGGTGATGCAGCAAGAATCATTGAATATGGTGATGCTGATGTAATGATTACCGGAGGCTCAGAAATGGCCACTTCTACTACAGGATTAGCCGGTTTTGCCGCTGCTCGTGCTTTATCAACTAGAAATGATGATCCACAGGCAGCTTCCAGACCCTGGGATAAGAATAGAGATGGTTTTGTATTAAGTGATGGTGCCGGTGTGGTTGTTCTGGAAGAATATGAACATGCTAAGGCTCGTGGTGCAAATATTTATGCTGAAGTACTCGGTTTTGGCATGAGCGGTGATGCTTATCATATGACCTTGCCATCAAAAGGTGGAGAAGGCGCCAGTCGCTGTATGGATTCAGCACTGAGAAATTCAGGACTTAATCCGAATCAGATTGATTATATTAATGCACATGGTACATCCACCCCTGCTGGTGATCAGGCGGAAACTGATGCAGCTAAACGAACATTTGGTGATCATGCATATAATCTGACCATGAGTTCTACAAAATCAATGACGGGACACTTACTAGGTGCTGCGGGTGGTATCGAAGCAATATTCACCGCATTATCAATTCGTGACCAGATTGTTCCCCCTACGATTAATCTGGACACTCCTGATCCTGATTGTGATTTAGACTATGCACCATTGAAAGCCAAAGAAATGAAAATTGATTATGCGATGTCAAATTCATTTGGTTTTGGTGGTACTAATGGCACTTTGATTTTAGGGAAAGTGTAGTTGGTGGTTAAAGTATAGTTATAAAATTCTTAATCCGGGTTCAAACTAAGTATGACTCATTTATGTCAACTGACAGAAATCTCCACTGTGGATTTTCCTGAGTTATTTCAGTTTTATCAATATTTTCCTGAAAAATATCCTTTTCTTCTCGCTACTACAAGTCAAGATAATAACCGTAATCCTGGCTCAGCATTTGATGTTTTATTTATTGAACCTAAAGAATGGTTACGGTTGGATCATGCACTTAATCTTTCTTCTTCACCAGATTATGATATAAATCCTGAACAAGGTTTTCTGGATAACTTTGATCAAATTTTTAATCTTGAAAAAATAACTTCAGATTTAGATTTTTTAAAAGATATTAATTTACCTTTTACTGGTGGCTGGTTTGTGTTTTTTTCTTATGAATTAGCACAACAGATTGAGCCTTGCTTAAACCTGCCTTTATTTGCAAAAACTGAGCAAGCTCTTCCTATTGCTTATGCTGCACGTGTAAGAAATGCTTTAGTTTTTGATCAGCAAAATAAAAAGCTATTTTTTGTTAGTGAATCTGCTGTTGAGCACCCACAATTATTAAAAGATTTAATGCAAGATGCTCTGTTTATCAATCAACAAAATACTAATAATGATGCTTGTATAATTAATGATTTATCAGAGGAAATAGAAAATACTTTTATACAGGGTGTACAAAAGGTAAAGGATTATATAAAAGAAGGGGATGTTTTTCAGGTTAATTTATCACGTTATTGGCAAACTTCTATTATTCAAAAAAATAATAAGAAAAAGAACTTCTCAAACCATACCAGTCATCTCTATCAATTATTGAGTTGTGCAAATCCGGCACCTTTTTCAGGATTTGCACAATTTTCTAATGAACAGGGAAATGTCAGTATTATTTCATCATCACCTGAACGTTTATTAAAAGTAAAAAATAATCAATTAGAATCAAGGCCGATTGCCGGAACTCGTCCTCGTAGTGATTCTGTGGAAGAAGATTTAAGATTAATTGAAGAGCTTCATCAACATCCCAAAGAAAAAGCCGAACATATCATGTTAATTGACTTAATTCGCAATGATCTGGGTAAGGTCTGTGTGCCCGGAACAGTTGTTGTTGATGAGTTAATGGTGAATGAAACCTATGCCCATGTACATCATATTGTTTCTAATGTTATTGGGCAATTGCAAGAGGATGCTACCCCAGGTGATATTATAAAAGCTCTTTTTCCGGGAGGTACGATTACAGGTTGCCCAAAGGTGAGGTGTATGGAAATTATTGCTGAATTAGAAAAACAGCCACGAGGTGCTTATACAGGTTCCATGGGCTATATTAATCTGGATGGCAGTATGGATCTGAATATATTAATCCGTTCCATGGTATTACAAGAACAGTCAGCTGAGCAGTATAAGCTGAGTTTCAGGGCAGGTGCTGGATTAGTTTATGATTCTGTTGCTGAAAAAGAACTACAGGAAACCAGAGATAAAGCCATGGGATTAATTCGTGCAGTACAATAAACACCTTAATACTATTGATATCACTGACCGTGGTTTGGCCTATGGAGATGGTTTATTTGAAACAATTGCACTTATAAATGGTCAATTACATCATTGGAAGTTGCATTGGCAGAGAATGATAAATGGATGTAAAAAGCTTGCTCTTAATTTACCTGATGAAAATCAGCTACTAGAGCAGATCCAGCAACAGTTAAATACTCAGAACATATTATCTAATGGTGTGATAAAACTAATATTAACCAGAGGCTCTGGTGGTAGAGGCTACTTATTTCCTGAAAATCAGGATGAAAACCTTATTATTTCCTATCATCAATGGCCTGAACGCAATATTGAAGATTATACTAATGGAATAAATACTATTGTTTGTAAAACAGCTCTGGCGAAACAGCCTGCTTTGTCTGGCATTAAGCATTTAAATCGTTTGGAGCAGGTTTTAGCGCGTAATGAATTTGATAATGAAAAATATCAGGATGGGGTTATGTTATCTCATGCAGAGCAGGGAAGTCCTTTTGTGATTGAGGGATGTTCCTCTAATTTGTTTTTTGTTTTAAATTCTAAACTATGTACACCAAAAATTGATAATTGTGGTATTTTAGGGACAATGAGACAGGCAATTATAGATTTTGGATTGGAAAACCCCTTATTTTTAGTTCAGGAAGATAATTTTGAGTTGCAGCAATTAGAACAGGCTACAGAAGTTTTCTTTACTAATAGTATTTATGGTATCCTTCCTGTTGCCTCAATCAGCTATAGAACAAAACAACAATTACAACAATGGTTTTATAATGAGAGAACAATCATTCGTTCTTTAGCCAATCAATTTAATACACAATTACAGCGCCCCTTTGAACTATGATAAAAATAATTTTTAAATTATTAGCCTTACTTATTATTATCACCAGTATGGTGACAGCCTGGTATTGGAGTGAATATAAAATATTTCTAAATATGCCTATTCATTTGTCTAGTAGTGACGCTGGTTATATTTTTACTATCAATAAGGGAGATTCCGTTAAACAAATCAGCCAATCTCTTGAACAGAAAAAAATTATTACACAGGGTAAATATTTTTATCTCTATAGTCGTTTATCAAAACAAGCTGGAAAAATTAAAGCAGGAGAATATGCTTTAAAGTCAGGTATGACAGTGGTTGACTTGGTGGAACTATTTGTTTCAGGCAAGGTCACTCAATATTCAAGCACTATTGTGGAAGGCTGGACTTTTAAAGAGGCTTTGCTTCAAATTACTCAGGATAAACATTTAAAACTATCTCCACAACTTAGTATGGCTGATTTGGTCAAACAATTTTCAAGTGAACATAAGAACCTGGAAGG
>JADFVK010000165.1 GCA_015222495.1 Pseudomonadota bacterium | reverse complement strand
TTGCCCTTGCAGACATCACAGGGGACATAGATATCGGGTAAGAAATGCATCTCTACCTTGATAACACCATCACCCTGACAGGCTTCACAGCGACCACCTTTCACATTAAAGCTGAAGCGTCCGGGTGTATAACCTCTGGAACGTGCTTCATTGGTGGCAGAAAAAAGATCGCGTATAGAGGTAAATAAACCAGTATAGGTTGCAGGATTAGAGCGGGGAGTCCGTCCAATGGCGCTTTGGTCTATAGCAATGACCTTATCAAGTTGATCTATACCGCTGATTGACTTAAAAGGAGCCGGTGATGTATTGGCTCGGTTTAATATAGCAGCAGAATATTGATAAAGTGTATCATTGATTAAAGTGGACTTACCTGAGCCGGAAACGCCTGTGACAACAGTAAGTAATCCAATGGGTATGTTGACATCAACATCTTTTAAATTATTACCGGAAGCACCCTTAATTGATAATATTTTATTGTTATCAATTACTGTTCTTTGTTTCGGTACTGCGATACCATCCGTGCCATTTAAAAACTGTGCGGTAATGGATTTATTATTTTTTAATATCTGTTCAATATTACCCTGAGCAACAATTTCACCACCATGGATGCCGGCACCCGGACCAATATCAACAATATAATCAGCAGAACGTATAGCATCCTCATCATGTTCCACAACAATCACGGTATTGCCTAAATCCCGTAAATAAGTCAGTGTTTTTAATAGACGATCATTATCACGTTGATGCAAGCCAATGGAGGGTTCATCTAAAATATACATAACACCTACCAGACCGGCACCAATTTGACTGGCTAAGCGAATTCTTTGTGCCTCACCACCGGAGAGTGTTTCTGCACTGCGATCCAGTGATAAGTATTCCAGCCCGACATTGACCAGAAAATCGAGCCGCTGCAGAATTTCACTGATGATTTTCTCAGCAATTTGCCCACGCTTGCCTTCCAGTTTGAGGTGCTTGAAAAAATTATAAGTATCGCCAATGGATAAACTTGTTATCTCAGGTAAAGTTTTATCCTGAATATAGACATGTCGTGCTGAGGTATTAAGCCGGCTGCCATGACATTCAGGGCAGGATTGCATAGTTTGATACTTGTTGAGTTCTTCCCGTACGCTATTCGAGTCAGTTTCATGGTAGCGACGTTTCATATTATGAATTACCCCTTCAAAAGGCGCATTACGGGTTGTTTTGCGTCCCTTATCATTGACATAAACAAATTGAATCGATTCGCCTTCATTGCCATATAGAATGAGATGTTTGATTTTTTTATCTAAGTCCTGAAAAGGGATATCCAGATCAAAGGTATAATGTTTGGCCAGAGAGGTAAGCATCTGGAAATAATAGGTATTGCGTTTATCCCAACCACGAATGGCACCCTTACTCAGGCTGTTCTCAGGATTATGAATGATCTTATTTTCATCAAAAAACTGATCTACTCCCAGACCATCACATTGCGGGCAGGCACCTGCCGGGTTATTAAAGGAAAATAAGCTTGGTTCCAGCTCAGTTAAACTATAACCACATTCAGGGCAGGCAAATTTGGCAGAAAAAGTCAGTTCTTTGTTTTCTTCATCACCCATATAAGCAATTCTGGCAATTCCGTCGGAAAGCTCTAATGCCGTTTCAAATGAATCGGCCAGGCGTTGCTTAATGTCATCACGTACTTTAAATCTATCCACAACTACTTCAATAGTATGTTTTTTGTGTAGTTCTAAATTAGGAGTATCATCCAGTTCGTATAATTCCCCATTAATTCGGACACGAATGAAGCCCTGAGATTTGAGCTCATTAAATAAAACATGATGCTCACCCTTGCGGGATTGAACCACAGGAGCTAATAACATCAGTTTTGAGTTTTCAGCCAGACTTAAAGTCCTATCGACCATTTGACTGACAGTCTGTGCATCCAGAGTTGTTTGATGTTCAGGACAACGTGGCTCTCCGGCACGGGCAAATAATAGGCGTAAATAGTCATAAATCTCAGTGACAGTACCCACTGTTGAACGGGGGTTGTGAGAAGTTGATTTTTGCTCAATAGAAATGGCCGGGGAAAGCCCTTCAATATGATCAATATCAGGTTTTTCCATCATCGAAAGAAATTGTCGGGCATAGCTGGATAATGATTCTACATAACGTCGTTGACCTTCAGCATAAATAGTATCAAAGGCCAGGGATGATTTTCCGGAACCTGATAAACCGGTGATCACAATTAGTTTATCTCTGGGTAATTGTAAATCAATATTTTTTAAGTTATGGGTTCTTGCACCCTGAATTTTTATAGTATCCATAAAGCCCTGGACTCAGGATTTTCATTAAATCGAAATGATGAAAATGTAGAGTGATAAAGTAGTGAAAAACTGCTAATATACTGCCTTTTCTATTATCCTAGAAAACGCAGTTAAAATCTATTACAACAGCCAATAGCACTGTATCCTAAGGATTTTCTAAATATTTTGGATTTACCCGTAGAATGACTACGAATAAAGCCAAAATATCCAGTAAAACCCTTAATCTACAGCACTCTTGACTGTTTCATAACGATGTCAACTGCGTTTTCTAGGATTACTACTTCAACCCTTAATTTTTACAATAACAAAATGGTTCCAATGAAATCAGAGCAAAGTCAATCTACTCCTGTTTATGTCGATAAAATGAATTCATTAGAGAAACGGGCAGCATCTTCATTATCCAGTATTTATGCCCTGCGTATGCTGGGTTTATTTATGATATTCCCTGTTTTTTCTCTTTATGGTCAGGAATTAGATGGCAATACGCCATTCCTTATTGGCTTTGCCATTGGTGCCTATGGTTTAACTCAGGCCATTTTTCAAATACCCTTTGGTATGTTGTCAGATAAAATCGGACGTAAGCCGGTGATTATTGCCGGTATGCTTATTTTTGCCATAGGTAGTGTCATTGCGGCTCAGGCAGATTCTATTTATGGAGTAATCATTGGTCGTATTGTTCAAGGTAGTGGTGCTGTTGCTGCAGCTGTTATGGCATTAGCTGCTGATTTAACCCGCGAAGAACATCGCCTAAAAATTATGGCTAGTATAGGTATGAGTATTGGTTTTGCTTTTGCTGTTGCTATGGTTTTGGGTTCTATCTTAAATGATATAATCGGAGTGAATGGTATTTTTTGGTTAACCGCAGTTTTTGCCTTATTAGGTGTTGTGGTGACTATTTTCTGGGTACCTAATGCTCCGCAAACATTTCACCGTGAGACAGAGCCGGTGCCTGCACAATTTAAAAATATCTTAAAAGATCACCAGCTATTACGTCTGGATGCTGGTATTCTTATTTTACACATGGTATTAACAGCTACTTTTATTGTCATTCCAATGGCCTTAACCAATGAGCAATTAGTCAATTTACCTGCCTCGGAACATTGGAAAATTTATTTGCCGGTGATGTTATTAGCCATGGCTATCATGGTGCCCTTTATTATTATTGCTGAAAGCAAGCG
>JADFVK010000164.1 GCA_015222495.1 Pseudomonadota bacterium | reverse complement strand
TCTCGTAAATCCAGACCTGCCATCCACGCAAAAGTCGTTCCGTCAGTACGATATTCAGATTTAAATCCTCTTTGTGTTTGATCATAATCATTATCATAGGCATAACGAGTTGGATCACTATCCAGTGGAGAGGAATCATACTTGGTTTCATCAGAATACTGATAAACATTCAACATAAGATTTGAAGTTTCGTTAAAGTCTTTTGAGTAGGTTGCAAAAAATTTCTGTAAATCCACATCATAATTATTAGCATAATCATTGTAGGCAATAGTATTTTTACTCTTGGGATCATTTTCGGCTGCAGTTTTTCCCGTAACAGTACCATGACTGCCTTTTTCTCTATCAGAAATTTCCATGCCTAAGGTTAAATCACTGCTATCATCAATATAATATTGTAATTTACCATTAAGATAATCTGCTTTTGAATCAGAATCTTCATAATAGCCATCGGTTTCACGCCGTGAAACCTGTAAATGGCCATTGGCCTGCTCATTTTCAAAACCTGCCTGCAACAAAGCTTTCTTACTGCCAAATGAACCAGTTTCTAAATCAACTCGATAACCCGCATTATCTGCACCACGCTTGGTAGTAATAATTACAGCTCCAGCCAAAGCATCATCACCAAACAGATAGGATGCACCACCCTTAATGACTTTAATCGATTCAATATTATCCAAATCTATATTAACCCGACCAGTTCGTTCAAATACAGGTACACCATCTATCACAACAGCAACACCCGGACGTTCACCCATAAAAACCTGATTCTCCACACCACGAATGTGGATTTTTAGAGAATCACCATTTTGAACTTCTGTTGTGATACCCGGAATACGACGCAACATTTCCTGAATATTTTTTGGACGATCTTTGTCTATTTCATCACCACTAATAATACCAATACTGGATGGCTCATCTCGTTTATTTTCAAAACGATCATCAATAGTGGTTGATTGAACACTGATAGTGCCTAAATCTTCTGCTAATAGTATGGATGGTGTCATAGTTAATGTTGAAACAACAGCAAGGGATAAGGTTCTCTTTAAAAAGTTTGGTTTAGACATATTATTTCTCTTAAAAATTGCTTTAGGGGAATGTGACTAAAGTCACATAACATCGCAACAAATATGCCAATTGGTAATTTATTGATTTTTATAGAAAAGATTTTATTTAAAGAGTTTCTTTGTGTCTCAAATAACCTATAATTGTGTGGTTTAACACAAAACCAAGTCCAAAAATCATGGGTATACCCTTGGTAGTATCTCTACAAATACTTATTCAACTAAGGGTTAATTATGTAAAAACAGTAGGAATTGTTATCTAAAATAACCTGACTGATCTGGTGGATTGATTGATTTCTGCTTGGGACATTTTACTTATTAAAATGTAATGTCTATGATTCAGGAAATGAACCAAATTGTTTTATATGAGAGTTAATTTTTAACTAAATTGTTAAATCAAATAGTTATAATAATTGCTTAAAAAAACACTTAAATACAATACTAAATTAAGGGTGATTTATGTTAAGCTAAACAGACAAAGACAATATCGAAACACCGCAACGATAATTGTCAAATATATAACTGCGGTAGTTACTATATCCTAAGGGGGATAAATATGAAAAAACTATTATTTATAATAGTTCTATTGTTATTAGTATCATTTCATGCAAATGCAGGTGATAAAATAGGTATACCAGCAAAAGGAGGATATCCTGAATATTTATTTCTGGAAAAAGTAAATAAAAATGAAGCTGAATCAACTGCTGAGATGATCTCTAAGGCACTTGGAAAAGGACGCCTTGTAATCTTTGCTCAAATGGGAAAATTAACCGATCCAAAATTAGGTGATAAGGGATTTACCGGTGATGTTTTTGTTGAGCAATGGAAAGCATCATTAGAAGCAGAGTTTATGTCAGCATCACCAACCCAAAAACGTATTATTGATAAGCTGATTTGGGCTGGAAAACTTGCAATGGATAATAACCAGGACAGATTAAATGTCAAAGGTGTGAAATGGAAACATTTTCTTCCTGCAAAATGGGCAAGAGAAACTGGTCTAATGTTTAATTCAAGAACAGGAATTGTAACAAAGCAACCATCTATAAACTATCGACATCCGAGCAATGTCCCTGATGCTAAAGAAACTGAAATTCTAACAATATTTGTAAAAGAAGGTACAGCGGCAAAAGCACAGGGTGAATTTGCAATGATGGGTAAGCAGAAAGTTTATCGTTATTTTGATCCAATCCATTTAATGCCCCCATGTTTAGCTTGTCATGGAAAACCAAAAGGTGAGCTTGATATGCTAGGCTTTGAAAAAGATGGACTTAATGCTGGAGACATCATTGGTTTAATTAGTGTCACAGTTGCAGTAGAAAAGTAAATGTTAGCCTAATCGGGTAGCTGAAGGTATCTAACCCTCTCCCAAAGGGAGAGGGAATTACCAGATTTCTATTAACTTTCTCGATCAGATGAATCGCTGGGATAAGTTAGAATAGGAAACAAGTTTCAACTCTAACTAAAAGTACGTATTTTTTGATGAATCCTAAAACTTCCAGTGTGATAAATGAATTTTCACATTCTATGTTCCCTTAAGCCTTTTATTTTTACTTAATCAAATTCAATAATCATATCGCCCTGCTCTACCAACTCACCTTCGGCTAAGCAAATCTTTTTAATTGTGGCATTAAAACTAGCAGTAATTGTGCTTTCCATCTTCATCGCTTCAATAACAAACAGGGGATCATTTTTTTGCACTTTCTGCCCTGCTTCAACCAGAATAACGGAGAGTTTACCCAGTAAAGGAGCACCCATCTGATTATCTTCTATGGCTTTGGGGTTCACCTTCTTAGTGGCTTTTGCTGAGCGGTCACGAATTTGCACACTACGTGTTTGTCCATTGAGATCAAATGTAACCGTACATAAACCACTTTCATCCGCTTCTGATTGATATATAAGGCGGATAATCATTACCTTGCCTTTACTCAATTTAACCTGTACTTCTTCATTTTGCTTGAGCCCATAGAAAAATGCAGGCGTAGGCAAACTTTTCACTTTGCCATAAAGGTCTATATGTTTATGAAAGTTTAAAAAAACATCGGGATACATTTTATAGGAAAGAAAATCCAGAAAATCACTATTTTCACCAAATTCTTGCTTAAATGTTGCAAATTCCTCATCAAAATCAACAGGCTCAAGATAGTCGTTAGGACGTTTAGAAAAGGCTTGCTCACCCTTTAAAACTAGTTTGCTCAATTGCTTAGGAAAGCCACCTTCAATTTGCCCCAGATTCCCCTTAAATAAATCAATCACTGAATCAGGAAATGCCAGATTATCACCCTGCGTCATCACATCTTCTTTAGTAAGATTATTGGATGTCATAAACAAGGCCATATCACCGACAACTTTTGATGATGGGGTTACTTTAACAATATCACCAAACATACTATTAACAATGGCATAATTTTTCTTAATTTGTTCGAATTTATATTCCAGCCCCAAAGCAACAGCCTGGGGACGAAGATTAGAATACTGACCACCGGGAATTTCATGTTCATAAACTTCTGCTGTGCCAGCTTTTAATCCTGATTCAAAGGGGTAATAAATCTCACGTACATCTTCCCAGTAATTAGAATATTGATTTAAGGATTTTAGATTAAACTCTTGTTCACGTTCGTGCCCCTGCATAATAGCGATCATTGAATTTAAGTTCACCTGTGATGTCAGACCTGACATTGAACTCAGGCAGGCATCAACAATATCAACATCAGCTTCAATAGCTTTTAACAAAGTGGTTGCCTGAATTGATGAGGTATCATGGCAATGCAGATGGATGGGCAGATCAACAGCATCTTTTAAAGCAGGGATGAGTATTTGAGCTGCATAAGGTTTTAAAACACCAGCCATATCTTTTACTGCAAGTGTATGTGCTCCCGCATCTTCTAATTGTCTGGCCAAATCCAAATAATATTGTAAATTATATTTATAACCTGGTTCCTGATTCAATAAATCTCCAGTATAACAAATACTTGCTTCAGCAATAGCACTGGTATGATGGCGTACAAATTGTATAGACTTGCGCATTCCTTCAATCCAGTTGAGTGAGTCAAAGATGCGAAAAACATCAATACCATTTTCCCAGGATTTTTCTATAAATTTTTCAATCAGATTATCCGGATAGGCCTTATAACCTACCGCATTAGAGCCACGAAATAACATCTGAAATAAAATGTTAGGTACCACCTGACGTAACTCTTTTAAGCGTTCCCAGGGACACTCATGTAAAAAACGCATAGACACATCAAAGGTTGCCCCACCCCACATTTCCAGTGAGAATAATTGTGGATGATTTTTTGCCAGACCTTCAGCCACTTCCAGCATATCAATAGTTCTGACACGCGTTGCTAATAAAGATTGATGAGCATCACGCAATGTAGTATCGGTATAAAGAATATTTTTTTGATCTTTAATCCATTGTACAAATTTGTCTGCACCCATCTCATCAAGAAGATTTTTTGTTCCCTTAGGATATGAAGCTGACTTATCATAATCGGGTATAATAGGCGTTCTAAATTGTTTATCCGGTAGAATGATTTTTACATCAGGATTCCCATTCACAATAACGTCTGCAAG